>CAYJHY010000342.1:0-2403 GCA_964369875.1 uncultured Mailhella sp. | reverse complement strand
CTCATATTGAGCTGGAAAACACCGATTAATATACCACCTATGATGTTAATCAAGGTGATGAACATACCTGCAGTTACATCCCCTTGAACGAACTTACCGGCACCGTCCATAGCACCATAAAAATCCGCTTCACGGCGAAGATTTTTTCTTTGTTCAATAGCTTGATCTTCGTCAATAATACCGGCGTTTAGATCCGCCTCGATAGCCATTTGTTTACCCGGCATGGCGTCCAAGGTAAAACGAGCGGCAACCTCTGCAATACGAGTTGTACCCGCTGTAATTACTATTTTATTGAGAATAAAAAGAATAAGGAAGATAACGGCACCGACGATATACGACCCACCGACAACAAATTCCGCAAACGATTTGATAACTTCACCGGCAGCGTTGGCACCCTTGTCTCCGTTTAGCAAAATAAGACGCGTAGAGGCAACGTTGAGGCCAAGTCGTAATAAAGTGGTTACAAGAAGTAAGGTCGGAAAAATAGAAAATTCAAGCGGACTTGTCATAAACATGGCTGTAAGAAGCACCAAGAATGCCAACGAAATACTAAAAGACAGCATTAAGTCCAGAACAAAAGTCGGCATAGGAATAAGCATCAGCGCAAGAATAATCACTACGCCAAGAGCAAGGATCAAATCCCCACGTCCGGCTAAACGTCCGTCTTCTTTTTGTGGTAGTGCTTGTGCCATATGTTTTTCCTTATAGTAAACCCAATAGTCAAAGTTGTGACATTTCAAGTTTTTTTGTTCAATACAAGTCAAATTTACGACATTGTATTTTTTACAACAAATTCAACGGCTAAGAAAGATTAATACAAAAAATCACTAAGATAATCCTTTTCTTCTCTCTCATACAATATTTTCTAAAAATAATACTGCATTAAGTATGCCAACGAGGAAATTATTTTTTCTCAAATATCATCACAACAACTTTTGTATAACAAAATATAAAAAAAAACGCTAGTATTTATTTAATAAAATTTATTAAATTCCAACATATTTAATTTTAAAAATCTTTTATGAATAATGAGTTATAAAAAGTCTAGAAAAAACCTAATTTAATTCATAAAAATAAAATTATTAACCACTTACATATATAAGAAATATTTCTTGTCATTTACTTTGCAAAGAAATACAATGCATTTTATTCCCTAAAAAAGGTGTTTTCCATGCATACATTTATAGTGCTTTGCTTTCTCATTTTTTCCTTGAGTGCATGCTCAAGTACCAAACTTGATTACTCACGTGAAAGCGGTTCCTATGCTCAGTCCAGAGAACTGCAAGCAAGTACTTTTTTGCGTGCAGACCCTTCCTATATTAACTGGCTCGAAAAACAATCATTCTTGCGTCAAGCCCCTGAAAAAATACGTATAGTCAGTGGCACTTCCCTTGCATGGAAATCTCCCACCAAAGGCACAACAGAAGAACACACTTCCCATTTTATAGCCGCCATTTCTCCCGTCTGGTTCTATGCAAATCCCTTGCTCGCAGACCCTAGCGAGAATGCCAACTATATACAAAATTTTCTTTCCTCAAGCACTCCCCAGCACCTTAGAAAAATGGGTATTCATGCCGGATATATTGCCCCTATGAACAAGCATGGCTTTCAAATCAGTCTTAATCCCTCTCAAAAGCAAAAGAATTCTGCATCGCTATCAGATAACAGCCTCCAAAGTGCATACTCAGCCGAAAAGCACTCTCCCATTTCCTATGATTTTGCAGAAAATATCGCCAATCTACAAAGTTATCAAAGGCTCAATAATCTTCCTTTTGTCATCGGCAGTGACATGCTAAGCCCAAGCATAGGCCTTGGCCCAGATTTTATTCTTGCTTTACACGCCGTCAGAGAATATCCCGGACTTTTTATGATGACGGAATTACCGCAAGCCCTTTGGGAACATTTTCCAGAAAAGCCTGATGCAAGTATTTATGATTTTTCTCCCCATGTACTCACGGCAAAAGATAAGGAATTTTTATTCGCAAATAATATTCTTCCGCCAAGCTTTATAAGAGATTTGTTTAAAGATGGTCAAGAATACGGCTTTGCACTCAGCGCAAAAATTCGTGGTATTGACAGTGTGGAAAGGCGTTGGATTTATCGTTTTGCCAAAGATCCCAAAAATATTATTCTCAACATAAACGACCCAAGCCTCAGCGCACAAAGGCTTTTCACCGCAAGCATTATTCAACAAGTAGGTGTGTTGCATCAGCCCCTCATCGGTATTTCTCTTAAGGATTTATGGGGACAAGAAGGCAATGACAAGCCTAAACATTCCATAAATATAAATTCGACCGATCACAATATTCTTGCTCAACCTCAATTTGCCAAACCTGCCCTTACGGCGCTTAAAGTATGGAACGATTCTATACATGGTTACGGTGCGTGGTCTATGGTAAAAGA
>CAYJHY010000341.1:0-2409 GCA_964369875.1 uncultured Mailhella sp. | reverse complement strand
GGGCCGACCACAATACCGCCACGACCATGACAGCAGTGACCACACATTTTACAGGTAAAGGTCAAATCAGACATTTGTTATACTCTCATCACTCTTTTATGTTCCACTTCAAGGCAAGCATCTTGTACTACAGTAACCCCATGCTCTGACATTAATTTCCCTGCTTGCTCATTAACAATACCAAGTTGCATCCAAAAAACTTTGGGAAGCCATGAAGTAGCTAAAATTTCTTCGGCATGAACAAGACAAGCATCGGAAGCGCGAAAAAGACAGACTACATCAGGAACTTCCTGTAAATCCGCTATGCTTTGGCAACATTCAATCCCCCAAGCGCTTTTTCTCACAGGATGAACCGGAAATATGGTATATCCTTGTTCGATAAGGTAACGCCCCACATGCTCAACAGGTGAACCCACTTTATCTTTGGCACCGATAATCGCAATTGTTTTGACTTCTGCCAAAATCTTCGCCAGTTGCTCATCAAACAACATTATTCACCCCCGTAAAACAAGTTAATTGGTGCAAAGCAGTATACACAGATAGTCTATTTCTTGCAATCCTTAATTATTGCCTTGTAAATTTGTTTATTCTTGGGAGGGGGAGAACCTATTTTTTGAGTCAACCATGAAATGACGCTAAATTTCGCTTTGCTCAATATTAGCTGGGCGTTCTCCCCCTCCCAAACCCTCCCCCTCTCCACAAAAAACTTTAATATTATGCAAGTCTTTTTTTGTTCACAAATCTGCATATCCTAATGCAGAGCCACGCAGTGCGAACGAAACAGAAGCCACGTTTTTTGTGAGTGAGAATATATAAAGAGAGAATATTGCTTAATCTTAATCTATGAAACAATACTTTAATAAAGAAACAAGTGTAATACCGATTGCCAAGGGAGTCACTTCTTCTCTGCGTCCGGAAATAAAAGCCAAAATAACAAAGCTTACCAAGCCAAACACAATCCCATCGGCAATATTATAGGTGAGTGGCATTGTGACAACGACGGTGAAGGCCGGAATAGCATAAAGGTAGTCATTAAAGTCAATACGGGTTATGGGAGCAATCATAAATACCCCAACCATAATGAGTGCAGCGGCTGTTGCCTGCGGAGGCACAAGTAAAAAGATAGGAGCAAAAAACAAAGATATGAAAAATAATACCGCAACAGTTAAACTTGTCAAACCTGTTCTTCCACCTTGCACAATCCCACTTGCACTTTCCACATAGGAAGTGATTGAAGACGTACCGAGCGCAGCCCCAAAACTTGTGGAAAAAGCATCCACCATCAGTGCCTTATTACTCTTAGGGAGGGTTTCTTCATTATTAATCCACTCGCCTCTTACACCAAGACCTATAAGAGTACCCGCTGTTCCGAGCACATCTGCAAATAAAAACAGAACAACCACGATAAACATATCATATGTCAAAATGTGTTGCCACTCAAACTGCATAAAGGTAGGTGCAAGAGAGGGCGCCGAAAAAAGTTCAGGTGTACTAAAACTGCTAAAGTGTGTCACACCAAACGGTATTCCAAGCATGGTCACCGCTAAAATACCTATAAGTAAGGCGCCTTTTATCTTATAAATAAGCATAGTTCCAATAATAAATACACCACTTATGGTCAACAAAGAAGAAGCAGAGTTTATATCGCCAAGCTTTACAAGAACATTGGAACCGTCTACAACAAGCCCCGAAGACTGAACCCCAATAAAAGTAATAAAAAGACCAATGCCGGCACTGATTGCATACTTTAAAGATTGCGGAAAACATTTCACCACCGCATCTCTAAATTTAGTGAGAGAAAGAAGAAAAAACAGTATTCCTGTAATAAAAACTGCCGTTAGAGCAAACTGCCAAGAATATCCCATCTGCCTAACCACAATAAAGGCAAAAAGCACATTCAAATCCATCCCCGGAGCTAAGGCAACCGGTAAATTGGCAACAAAAGCCATAAGCAGTGTTGCAATACAGGCACCCAGTGCCGTAGCGGTAAACACAGAAAATATATCCATCCCTGTTTGTGAAAGTATTTGAGGATTGGCAACCAGAATATATGACATGGTCATAAAAGTGGTGATACCGGCAAAAATTTCTGTCCTTACATCGGTATTGTGTTCATTTAAGCGAAAAAGTCTCTCAAGCATAATGTACCTCACAAACTTTGGATAGTGGTAAGTATAACGGATAACAGCTCTATACGCAAAGCCTTTTTATAGTTTAATCAAAAAAAATATTCTTACTTGTAAAATATCTCCTCTCTAAAAAACATACTTCCATCGAACATCTAGCCAGTATATAGTTAGAAACGCAACTTCTTTCCAACTTTTCAAAAAACTAAAAATCTAGGGTGTGTTTCTGAATTGTTTTTTCGAGAGAGGGAACTTTTGAAAAAGTTCTCCCCTCTCGAGCTCT
>CAYJHY010000340.1:0-2409 GCA_964369875.1 uncultured Mailhella sp. | reverse complement strand
AAATTATATAGATATAATTTATACAACAACAGGAGTGAAAAAATGTTAATTCATAAAGCTGACAGAAGCAAAGAATTAGTATCAAAATTTAAGGAAATCTGGCTTAGAAGTGTTAAAGCGACACATCTCTTTTTAAATGAAGACGATATAACAAAGCTTATCCCATTTGTTGAAATGGGATTGGAACATATTGATATTTTAATTGTCGAGTACAATGATTCCACGCCCATTGGGTTTATGGGGATTGACGGCAATAAACTTGAAATGTTGTTCTTAGACCCTCTTTACATGAGAAAAGGCTATGGAAAAAATCTCATTAACCAAGCTATTGATGAATTTCACGTTGAATATGTGGATGTAAACGAACAAAATCCTCAGGCCGTTGCTTTTTATAAAGCGATGGGTTTTTGTCAATATGACAGAAGTGAGCTTGATGACCAAGAAAATAACTTTCCTATATTAAAACTAAAGCTTAACACGAGAGCATTTCCCAATAGAACATAATCATGTCAATGCTCTAAACACTTCATTGGAGCATAACGACATCCAAGCGCAAAAAATACGAACAGAATGAAGGTGAATTCATAAAACATACTAACAACTTGAAATATATAAGTATGTATTGCAGTCTTTATTCAGAAAGCAACACAAACGTAGGCATTGCAACCGCAAGACAGCAAAATGTTATAAGGAGAGAAGCATATCCAAGTGACATTTTTACGTTATTATCTAAATACAATGCAAACATACAACACTCTCTTTTTTATTCGGAAAACGTCTAAAAATAACGACTATGCAAGACGCTTCCGTATATTAAAATAAAAATAAGTACATACGCAAAAATACCCAGTACAAGCATGGACAAGCCCTTAGAATACCATGTAGATTTCCCATAAAACATTAGAAAATCTTTCCTTTTTCCGGATATTCGGAAGTAAATCCCAAAAATCACGGCAAATATACAAGGTATTACAATTCTGGAAACCCATTGAAAGTCAGATGTTGAGAACTGAGCGGTGGACAGCAGTTTGGGCAAACTGATTTCACCCGACTCTATCACTGAGGTGATTATTTCCCCATGCTCATTTTTATAGGGCTCCAGCGTATTTCCATTTTGTTGGACAATAGCACTCATAATGATTTCATGGGGAGCAACAGAAAAAGATAGTTGTATATCACCAATTCGAGGGTTTTGAGGATCTAGCCCCAAATAAACCGTTCCATCCAGTAGCATATGCACTAAGGATGGATTTTTGCCTTGGCGAACAAGCTCATCATAGGCAAGTAAGCTTTCAGAAAATTCTTGACGATTTTGAGCTTTAGCAATGAGCGTTTTTTGAATATCTTCCATCTGTTGCCAAGACAGCTGTACCGCATAGTCATAAAAAGGCATGGGGAAAGTGCTGAGGATTTCCTCTGAAACACTATAAGCCCCAAGATATGAGTCCTTTGTGTATATTTTAAATTTATGATAATCGGCAATCAAAGTATTATCTTTTCCCTTTACATCGGAAAGATACGATTTCCATTTTTTTATGTATCTGTTCATAAAAGTTCTGTCAGTGCCCGTTTGAAGGTGCCACTGATAATAATGCACCGTACACTTTAATCCTAAACTTTTGGCTTCTATTCCAAATTCTGCGCCAAATTCTGCACCTAGTTCTGCGCCAAACTCTGCATGACTGAGAAGGTTTTGAGTTTCAACCTTTCCTTGTGCATAAACAGTTTTTCCATTAAATTCTTTATGTACGCTTTGGGTATCGGGCAGGATAAGCACATTTTTGTTGAGCTCTTGTATTGTCGACTTTTCTATTATTGTTGTATGTTCAGACATAACCATAAAAATCACCAAAAAAATAGCCACCACAGCTAACCATATAAACGCTACCATCTTCGCAATACTCAGCAAAAAAAATAAAATTTCACGTATTATTTTTTTTAAAGTAGACATACCTTCCCTATATCACGTCAATCTAATTTGTTTTTTTCTTTTTGGGGAAAATGATTTCCCCCAAACCCCCTCAACTATTTTCTTTTTACTTGCTTTGCCAAGTAAAAAGAAAATTTATGGGGTTTCCAAAGGGAATCATTCCCTTTGGGGGGTAGTTTGTGGGGTAAAAACCCTCAAATGAGATTCACGTGCTCCTGTGTAATATTAGGATTTTATTAAGTTTACTTTTTCTTGTAAACAAAATAAAATACAAAGGCAAGCACATTTTAAAGCAGATTTTTTGACGCACACGTCAATCTAATCTGTTTATTTTTTTGGGGGAAATGATTTCCCCCAAACCCCCTCAGCTATTTTCATTTTACTTGCTTTTGTAAGTGAAATGAAAATTTACGGGGTTTCCAAAGGGAATCATTCCCTTTGGTGGGGAGCTTGAGGGGTGAAACCCCTCAAATGAGATT
>CAYJHY010000339.1:0-2413 GCA_964369875.1 uncultured Mailhella sp. | reverse complement strand
AATCTTTCCTTTCACTTAAAAAATATTGTGCAAAGTGGACTTGCTGAAGTGGAAAGAGAGGGGCGTTTTATGCGCTATAAAGCAAATATTCCTCTTATGCTTGAAGTTGTGGGTTTTCTTACTGAAAAGTGTTGTTCTGAAGATCCTGAAAAGTGTCAACAATACAGACAGGAAGCCGGAATAAAGCATGGACTTTTACCACTCAAACCCAGAAATATGTAATAAGAAACATGCAATAAGATATAGGCAATAATTAAAAAAAATATATAAACTCGCAAAAAAATTTTTTACTCAAACAGGTCAATATTTCAACAACTATTGAAATAAAGAGGGTAAGGCCATGACACAAGATAGTCTTAACAATATGCAAAGCCAAGAGACTCAAAACAAACAAACAGCATCTTGGAATAGCAAATATTTTCTTAGCATCGGAGCTTTAGCAGTAATTTGGGGAGTGGTGTATGCCTATGTTCTTCCTTTTGCTAATTTTATTACTTTTGATGTAATAGGTTTTGGCGCTGAATCTTTTTGGGGCGCCTCTATAGAATTTTTTATTTACGACACCATTAAAATTCTGATGCTTCTTGTGATGCTCATCTATGTTTTGGCATGGCTCAGGGCAACCCTCAACACTGAAAGGGTACGAGACTATTTAGCGGGTAAAAAAAGAGCTGTGGGATATGCTTTAGGTTCTATGTTTGGTGCGGTGACCCCTTTTTGTTCTTGTTCAAGTATCCCCTTGTTTTTAGGTTTTACCACCGCTCGAATCCCAGTCGGTATCACCATGTCGTTTCTTATTACCTCTCCTCTGATTAATGAAGTAGCCGTTATTCTGCTTTGGGGCTTGCTTGGATGGAAATTCACCTTGATTTATGTGGGGGTTGGTCTTTTGGCAGGTATTGTCGGTGGATTTCTGATGGATAGCCTCAAGGCAGAACGTTGGTTGCAACCTTTCATTCTTGAAACCATAAAACAAATGCCACAAGGTCAAACCCCGATGACTGCAAGTATGGAAACCCCAAAGCTCAGCGTAAAAGACAGACATGATTTTGCCTATTCCGAAATGGTTACTATTTTTAAGCGTGTTTGGAAATGGGTATTTATTGGGGTTGGTATCGGTGCAGGTTTGCATGGCTTTGTTCCTGAAAGCTGGTTTGAGCAAAACCTTGGCGCAGGGCAGTGGTGGTCAGTTCCAAGTGCCGTTCTCGTTGGTATTCCACTTTATTCAAACGTAACAGGTATTATCCCCGTTATGGAAAGTCTCTTGATCAAAGGGCTTCCTATCGGTACAACCCTTGCTTTTTGTATGAGCTCTGTGGCCGCAAGTATCCCTGAATTTATGCTCCTCAGACAAGTTATGACCTTTAAATTACAAGCAACCTTTATCGCCTATCTTTGGATTATGTTTACTATTGTCGGTTGGCTTTTCAACTATCTCGGGCCTTATTTAGTTTAGATATAACAGTCTAATATAGTAATAATTATTTTCTAAAACTGAACACCCCTGATTAAAGTTTTTTGAGGAAAGGGGGAGGGTTTTCCCCCTCCCAAGAAAAAATAAAAAATAAAAAAGGAAAATCTTATGGAAATTAAAGTATTCGGACCCGGATGTGCTCGTTGTAACGAAGCGGAAAATCTCGTGAAAGAAGTAATGGCAGAACGTGGCGCAAACGCAACTGTTACAAAGGTATCTGACTTTAAAGAAATGATGCTTCTTGGAATTATGTCTACGCCGGCGGTAACCGTAAACGGTACCATAAAGTGTCTCGGTAAAGTTCCTACCAAGGCAGAAGTAAACGCTTGGTTTGACGAACAATAAATAAAAGTATATAATGACTTCCATAAGGCCTTGATAAATAGATTTTTACAAGGCCTTTTTGCTATAATATTATGTCCTAAAAATCACAAGTACCGTATAAGGAGAAACTATGAAAGTTTTAATGATTAACGGAAGTCCCCGTAAGAACAGCTGTACGCTCACAGCTCTTAACGAAATTGCCAAAAGTCTTGATGAAAATGGTGTGGATTCCACAATCGTGAGCATTGGCAGTAAAGCTATTCGCGGCTGTATTGCCTGTCAAAAATGTATAGAAACAGGTTACTGTATTTTCAAAGACGATCCCTGTAATGAACTCATCGATCAACTTAAAGAACACGATGGGTTTATCGTCGGTTCACCTGTTTATTATGCTGCCCCAAACCCTTCTGTCTGTGCCCTTTTAGACAGAATGTTTTACTATAAATCCGCGCCCTTTGCCTACAAACCTTCTGCGGCAATCGTAAGCTGTCGTCGTGGTGGTTCCACAGCTGCCATCGACGTATTGCAAAAATTCTTCACCATTGCCGAAATGCCCATTGTCGCCACCCAATACTGGCCACAAGTGCACGGCAATACCCCTGAAGAAACCGTACA
>CAYJHY010000338.1:0-2423 GCA_964369875.1 uncultured Mailhella sp. | reverse complement strand
ATTTTACAGCTACCTTTGCAAAGTCGTTTTTATATAAAGCAGGTTTGCCATCTACTCCAAAGAATGATACCTCAATAATATTTCCACGCTCATCGTATTTAGAAACTATTTTAGCATAGCCGTCTTTACATAAAATAGGTTCGCCGGAAATTCCTAAATACAACCTCTCGATCTGATTACCTTTTTTATCATAGATTCTTACAACTCTAGCGTAACCTTTTTTGTGTAAAGACGGTTTATTATCAGCACTCAAAAAAATATCTTCTACAGGATTTCCATTTTTATCATGTTTTACAATAAATTTAGCATAGCCTTTTTCTTGTAGGACTAAATTTCCTTGATTATTCAGAAAAGTCACACTTTCAACTAAACCTGCATCTGTATATCGGTAATGAATACTTTCTGTGCCATTTTTTATTGTCATCGGCATATCATTAATGTCTAAAAATGTTTTGGAAACAATAGCATTATGTTTGTTTCGTTTATAAGTATAACCAAAGACATTATTTGCATCACTTATTTTGTCATTCCAAGCTGAAGCGACAAAATATTGTTTTATTGAAAACCCCTTATCGTCATACTCATAGGTGTAACGAATTATTTTACTTTTTGAATCTAAGATGTTTTCGGAAGAAGGGAATGAAATATTTGACGGAAGTGCAAAAGGTGAAGAGCTATCTTCCACCTTAGAGTATTTTAAGTCAACGGCTTTTCTGTCTTGTGACCAAGCTTGATATAGTGTTTCAATATTATGCTGATTATAGTGTTGAACACTTTTTGCCCAGCCTTCCCCATCATGATTAGAGTAAACAGCCCTGCTTGGTCTGTCGTCAAATGGCAATTCATGTGTTTGTAATGCACCTAACGAATTTACATATTTCAATTCTACAAGATTCCCTCCAACATACACTAGTTGGTAGTGACTATTTCTTATTTTAGTTTCTTCTTGTTGCAATGGAAATATTCCTTCAGGAATGCCATAGCGTTCAACATAGTCCGCATAATGATATATTTTTTCGCGATAGTTTGCGTCGTAATACCAGAACCCAAGACCGGCGCATAATACTAAGGTTAAAAAAATTGCCATAATAGTATTTCTGCGCTTAGTTTTTAAATATACTTCATGTCTTTTCTTTAATTCATCATATGTAATATCCAACAATATTGCTATTGTTCTTAATATTTCATCATTTATTAAACCAGCACTTACTAAAAATTGTAAAAATCTACGTATTTTTGAATTTGATTCGGGCTTTTTCTGAATATACAGTCCAAGAGGTTTCACTTTTAAATTGAGTAATGCTGGAGGGTAGCATTGTTCATTAGGGTCTTCACTTTCTGGATTACCTTCAATAATTAGTGCGATGATTTGCTTTTCTCTTCCTAATTCCAAAAAATAATTAATTTCTTCATTTACCCAATGCTCTCCTTTATCATTTGGTCTGGCACTTGTTGGAGAGCAAATTACAATTAAATATCTTGAATCTCTTAGGGCTTTTTTAAGTGTTTCTGAAAGTCCACCTCGTGGCGTTATATCTGTTTCATCTCTAAAAAGAGGGGTAACAATTTTGGGTAATTTTATGTCATTTTTCGTGTACTCATCCCTTATTTTTTTGGCAAGACATAACGCTCAATTTTATTTTGAACCCATCTCGCCCATACAATATCCTTGTGCGAATAGCTGATAAAAGCATAGTATGGGTATTTATCATTTTCCGTTTGTGATATTTGACTTGACATATCTATCCTCCTAATACGTCATCTGACCAATTAAGTATTATTTCAGAGCAATTTAAAAAGCAAATTCTCAACAACCAAAAAACTAGTAATTCCAACATATCAAACTACACCTCCTATAGACTAATGCTTCTTATATTTAAATTCAATACCCCTCATCACCAAATTTCCTATTTTTTTTAGCCTATTCCATAACCTTCTTAAGGTCTTCCTCATCTCATTCGGGTGGGTGATCATTTTTATAAAGCAGTACCGTTAAATCTTTATTCAGTTTGATTCGCAAAATATTTTTACAAACTCGTTTTTTGAATCAAGAAGCATTTTATAAAGAACTGGTTGCCAGTGAGTCTTGTGAGAGCTTCTTACAATGCTAAGATAATCATCTAGAAACCTTTGTTCCAATTCATTGGAATTTCGGTTATATGTTGATTGCCGCGCGTCAAAAAATCTGAACAAGAAAAAAAAGACCACTCAATACATTTTCTCGAGAGTATTTTTCTATTTGCGTACAGGCTTGACTGACAGGGACTCCACTTCGTTTCAGTTCAATATGTATCAGGAGTTTTCCATATACAGGTAAACTCTGACGAGCCAACCTTCTTTCACAATGCAATATCAATACCGTTTATACAATCAATTTGTAAATAATTTTACAAATTGATTAACATTTTGTAATTTAAATCTTG
>CAYJHY010000337.1:0-2433 GCA_964369875.1 uncultured Mailhella sp. | reverse complement strand
CGAGGGCGTCTGCTTGGGTTCCGCTGTCTTCACGGTTCATAATTTGCTTACAGGTCTTTTGAGTAAAGTCGCTTCCGCAAGCGGCACGCCCACTGGCGTTAAGGTAACGTACTTGTTGGTTGGCATTGAGCATAACAACGGCAGACGGTACATTTTCAATAATTGCCAAATAGTTATCAATGATTTTATTGGTGCCGTCCATAAGGGTTTTAAATTCACCGTTAAACTTGCTACTATCGCCTTTGGCTGTGATATTTCCTGTTGAAATGGTTTGACTGAGAGCATTATATTCTTCCAAAATATTTCTAAGATTAAGAGGTATCGTTCTTAAATCATTGGCAAGTTTTCCAAACTCATCACTTTGATTGAGTTTAAGATTGGCTGAAAGATTACCGTTTGCGATTTCTTTGGCAAAGGTCATACAAGCACCGATCGGAAGTGTAATAGCTCTGGTCAAATAAAGGCTGATAAGGATTGCCAAAACAATGCTGCTAATCAGGATTATTTGGAAAAATTCTTGGCTTTGTTTAATTCCATTAATATTATTCTGCGCACTTTTATTCGCGTCGGCAATGAGTTTTTCGGCGCTACTTTTTACGGTCTCAAGTAAATCACGGTAAACAACGGATCTTGAGGCACTGACAGTTTTTTCTTTTTCCCATACTTTGATATCATTTTGTAAGGAAGCAAAATACGTTTCCATATTTTTATTCAAGACAAGGGCGAGCTCTTGGATATTGGTATACGGAATTGTACTTTGTAGATTTTGAGAAACAGAAAAAAGCTTCATAAAATCAGAAAGAAGCTTTGTTGCTTTATCGGTATCTTTGGTTTGATACGCTTCCATAAAATTCATGCGAAACACACCGACAGAGTTTATAAGGCTCATGGTATCAGCATCTAAAGCTATCAAATTATCGGCATTTTGCTGTTCGTAATTCCCTTCCGCTGTATAAATCCCGTCTATAACGGCTTTGTGATACACATTGAGGTCTTTAACAGCCAGTTCGGCCTTGGCCATACTGTCATCCCAACTTTTTAGGGTGATTTTTCTGGCATTATATGTGCCGACAACGAGTTCTTCGTAGCTTCGTACAATGGGTGAAAACTCTTGCAAAAAACTCTTGATGTGCGCAACCTCAGCACTGTTACCTTTTTCTTGAATAAGTTGTTCTAAGTTTTTTTCTGAACTATGTACCAAACGTAACGCCTGATTGACATTGTTATAAGGTTCTTCTTCAGAAAATCTTAAAAACAGAACCATATTGTATCCAGCAGCCGACACTTCTCTGGAAAGGTGGTTATAAATCCCAAGCTCTGTAACATAAATAGATTCAAGCGTATCGGCACCTTTTTGTGCAGAATTCATTGCCGATATGGCAATATAGCCTGAAACAATCAAGAGCAAGGTGAGTATACCAAACCCCAAGAATAACTTTAGCGAGACTTTCAAATTTTTCATAGCTTACCTCTTTTTATCCCCCGTATTATCTAACAAGAAATGCCTATAACGATTTATCCAACTATATTTTTTTTCTCGGATATGCGTGGTAAAACTTTAGGCTTGTAATAAAAATAGTACTCATAAAGGCAAGATGTCAATATAAAAGACGGCATAGTGCAAACAACCAAAATATATCTATGAATTACTCTAGCATATTTCAAAATATTTTACCAATTTTTTTTGACTATTTTTTCTAATAAACTTATAAATAAAAACATGATAAGATAAAAATGATTTAAAGAAAGGTGCAACTTGACCCTAACAAAAAAACATGTAACTATCACCAAGAAATAACGTAGTACCTTGCACACATTCAAACTAATATAAATTTAAATATAAGGATAATGCATGAAATGTCGTAAATGCCAACAAGAAGCGATTATAGACTTGCCGTCTCATAATTTTGCTTTTTGTAAGGAATGTTTCTTAACTTTTTTTAAACGCCAAGTACAAAAAGGAATAGAAGAGTTTGAACTCATAAAAGAAGGGGAAAAAGTTTTGGTTGCCCTTTCGGGCGGTAAAGATTCCCTTGCGCTTATCTTGGTACTTTCCGAACTTGGTTATGACGTCACAGGTTTTCATATTGACCTTGCCATAGGAACTTCTTCCCAAAAGGCGAGAGCGGTTTGTGAGCGTTTTTGCCAAAAGCACAATCTCCCCCTCATTATTAAAGAAATGGACAAGGAAGGACTTGCCATTCCTTTGGTCAAAAAAGCCCTCACCCGTCCAATTTGTTCGGTTTGCGGCAAAATAAAGCGTTATTATTTCAACCAAACCTCAAAAGAACTCGGCTTTGACTCTTTGGCGACAGGGCATAATTTAGACGATGAAATCGCACGCCTAACCAGTAACACTTTACGCTGGGATCACGCCTATCTTTCCGATCAAGGCCCTATACTTCCCGATGACGGCGGTTTCAAAAAGAAAAT
>CAYJHY010000336.1:0-2440 GCA_964369875.1 uncultured Mailhella sp. | reverse complement strand
ATGCTCTACAGCTCCGTCGCCATGATTAAAGACCTACTCACTATCTACAACCTACGCCCAAGCACAAGCCAAAGCATCTTTATTCTTTCACGCGCCATCCTCATGGTCTACCTCAGCGGAATGCTCGAAGAAGGCACACAAAACGTCGTCGACAACATTTCAGAAGCCTTCGGCGACCTCGGTGACGGCGGTATCGGTGCCCTTGGCGGTGCACTCGGCGCAACCGTCAGCGCCAAAGCCGCTGAAGCAGGACTCAATCTGTTTTTCCTCAACCGCCTCGGTAAAAAAACTATCCAAGTTCTGCAACCAAGCCGTTTAGATTAATTTTTTTGTTTTTATTTTGTTTTTGGGTTTGTTTTTTATTGGGAGGGGGAGAACCTATTTTTTGAAGCACCTTGAAATGACGCTAAATTTCGCTTTGCTCAATATTAGCTGGGGGTTCTCCCACTCCCAAACCCTCCCCCTCTCCACAAAAAACTTTAATATTAATAGTATCTCTTATAATCAATTCGCTTTATTTACTACAAACACAAAGCTACCTTAGAGTTATATAGTGTATAGCCTAACATAAATGCACCACATGAAAGTGAGCCCCGAGTGAGGAACGAACGAGAGGCGAAAAAGCAAACGCAATATATAACCTTAAATAAAGAAAAAACTTTCCCGACAAGTTCGCCCTTAAGCGAACCGAAAGTGAGCAAACGGCGAACGCAAAAGGTAAGGAAAGGGGTATTCTAAAGGGGAAAAACTAGGACTTGTCCTTGGTTTTCCCCTTTAGTTTGCCTTTTAAAAAGAAAATAAAACAAAAAACATTATTTGACATTGTCTTTCACTGGACATATGCACAAAAATACTTTATACAAGAAAAATCTAGCTGGGGGAGCCCTGATGTCGGGGCTGAGATAGGACACAACCTGACCCTTAGAACCTGACGCAGGTCATTCTGCCGTAGGAAAGCCATTTTTTTCAATACTTATTTCTTAAAGAAAAGTTGGAAAACCTTGCAAACCTTGCGTCGAAACAATTTTACGGCGCTTTTTTTGTGCCTAAAGGATTATTTCATGCTTTCTAAAAACAAAATTCTCAAAGAACTCTTTGACAAACATGCTCAAGAACTTTCCGCATACGAAGGCCTCAGTGTTGCCGAACTCGAAAAAGGCCTCAACGACGGTACCATGGTGCTTCTCGGTAACCCAAATCACCCAAATCTTAAGCCCATTATTATCGGACAGCCTGCCCGTGTAAAAATAAACGCAAACATCGGTACTTCTCCCCTTACTCACTGTCTCGATTCCGAACGCAATAAAATTAAAATGTGTAACGAAGTGGGCGTTGATACCATCATGGATCTTTCTATCCACGGCAACCTCGACGAAATCCGCACAAGCATGATCGACGCATGGGAAAAACCCATCGGTACCGTTCCTATGTATGGTGTTGGTCAACAAATCCTTGACGCCGACAAAGAAATCTCCTCCATGGATCCCGAAATGCTTTTTGCCGAAGTTGAAAAGCAAGCCAAACAAGGTGTTGACTACATGACCCTTCACTGTGGTATCACCCGTAAAGGTGCCGCTTTCGGTGACGACAGCGATCCAAAATACGGCCGTGTAATGGGTATCGTTTCTCGTGGCGGTTCCATGCTCGCTCGCTGGATGCTTGACAACGACAAAGAAAACCCTCTTCTCGAAGGCTACGACAGACTTCTTGAAATCTGCCTCAAATATAACGTAACCATTTCCCTTGGTGACGCCCTCCGCCCCGGTGGCGGTGACGACGCAGGCGACGCCGCGCAAATCGAAGAAGCCATCACCCTCGGCCAATTGGTTCGTCGTGCTCGTGAAGTTGGCGTACAAACCATGATCGAAGGCCCCGGCCACGTTCGTATGCACGAAGTAGCGGCGCAAATCCAAATCATGAAACGCCTCACCTACAATGCACCTATCTATGTTTTGGGACCCCTCACCATGGACAGCGCAGCAGGACATGACCACATCGCAGGCGCCATCGGCGGAGCTATCGGCGTTCAAGCCGGTGTTGACTTCCTTTGTTACCTCACCCCCGCAGAACACCTTGCACTCCCCAACGTAGACGACGTTCGCGCCGGTATCATCGCTTCTAAAATCGCCGCTCAAGCAGGCGAACTCGCCCTTGGTCGTAAACACGCCATTGAAAGAGAAAACGCCATGAACAGCGCACGTAAAGCCCTCGATTGGACCGGCATGACCGCCGCTGCCCTCGACCCAATCGCCGTAACCGAAAGACGTGAACCACACAAAGGCGAAGAAGTTTGCGCCATGTGCGGTAAATTCTGCGCCGTAAAAATGCTCAACGACAGACATAAATAAGATTTTATTTTAGTTTAGTTTGTTTTATTGGGGGAGGGAGAACCCCCTCCCTCTCCACCAAAAACTAAAAAAAGCCGTACGAATACGTCTAG
>CAYJHY010000335.1:0-2441 GCA_964369875.1 uncultured Mailhella sp. | reverse complement strand
CAAATCCCCTTGGGGACGCCAATATTTAGCCAAAATATATGGCAATCAAAGCACAATAATGTTCATAAACATTGTTGTGCTTTATTTTTTTAATAATCTTTGATTTTCTAAAGCCATTTTTGGAGGTCTTCGTCTAAACGTTCAGCTCCGATTATAATTGACATTTTATATTAATTGGTATAAGTATTTATTACTACTTGCCAAAGTTGTGTTTCAGAAAATAAAATCAGCGCACGTTACTTATACAATATATACAACGGATCCCGTCAAATGAAATCTAAAGAATTTATCATAAAGCATGCCGTAACACTGATGGTTGCGATTACGCTTGTATTTATTGGACTTTTAATAAACTGGGCTCGTACAGTTTCAGATGATGCTATCATTGAGTCGACTTTTGATGAAATGGATCAAATCGGCAAGCAGTATCAAATTCTCCTTGCAAGCGTCCTTGAAGATTCTGCTGACGATCTTTCTCTTTTTGCTAAAGCCGTTGCTGAAAATAACATTGATAGTGAAAGTATTATAGAATATCTAAACAGTCAGGCATATTCTGACGAGTTTGACAATTTTCACTATATAAATCTTGACGGAAATGGTGTTTCAGCTGATAACACGCACCGTGATTTTTCTGAAAACCTATCTTTTCTTAAAGCCCTTAAGAGTGAAATGTTCGTTGAAAACCCCTATATTTCATTAGAAACTTCGGATTTGATTTTTAATTTGGCAGTTCCTGTAATAAAGAATAATAAGCCGATAGCTGTTCTGTATTGTGAAGTTCCCGTAAACAACTTTTTTGAAACTGTCATAAATAACAAAGATTATGAAGGCGATATTTTCTTTGTAGATAATCAACTAAATATGATTTTTTCAACAAGTAATAATCATATAGGTGCTTTTTCTATTCCCGAAAAAGATGTTATGGAAATGGGGATAAACAACGTTGTTCAAGCACAAAAAAATATAACGAACAAGCAACATGGTGGCTTTTATTATGATTATTTTGGCACACCAAAAGTTATGGTCTACTACCCGTTGGAGCTGACAAGTGTTGCTTTGGCAATGAATGTTCATGTCGACTCATTAAGTAGCGAGATTATAAGCGCATCAAATAATTTTAACGTCGTTGGCAATATTGTTTACTGGACAGTTGTCTTGCTGGTTCTTTATATATCCGTGACAGAATCTCGTTCCAAGAAACGCATCTCAAAGGTAGCGTATTACGATCCTTTGACCGGTTTGCCCAATATGGCTAAACTCAAAATAGAACTTGAATCGACTCTAAAGAACAATAGAGACAAAGAATATACCATTCTTATCTTTGATATAGAAAATTTTAAAGCAATAAATGAAATTTTTGGCTATGAAACCGGAGATAAAGTTCTCAAAACTGTAAAAACCTTTTCCGATACGCTGAATGAACCTTCTTTGATTACCGCGCGCATTGGTGCCGATAGTTTTGCTATGTTTGCCGAAAGTTTTGTATTTGAGGATCTAGAGGTTTTTTTAACGAACGCAATGTCTTTTTACGACGTTGTTTTACCGGAACTGAAAGACTATGCCGGCTCCTATAAAATCGGAAGATATAAAATAGATAAAGATGATACCGATCCTGACGAAGTAATAAGCAAAGCCGGCCTTGCACATACCAAGGCAAAAGAAACAAAGGGTGAATTTCTTTGTGATTATGACTATACGTTTAAAAAAGCCATGCAAGTAGAGGCGGAGATAAGAAACAAAATGTATTTGGCTCTTAAAAACAGAGAGTTTCAACCTTTTTTACAACCTAAATTCAGCATAAGTGAAAATAAACTTATCGGCGCCGAAGCCCTTGTCCGTTGGATTGAGGCCGACAAAAAAATGATTTTCCCGAATGATTTCATTCCTCTTTTTGAGCGTAACGGTTTTATTGTTGATCTTGACAGAGATATTCTCGAACAAGTTTGTATGACTCTCAGAGATTGGATGGATAAAGACTTGGCTATTATCCCAATTTCTGTAAACTGTTCAAGACTCAATCTTCAAAGTCCTGTATTTGTAAGCACTGTGGTTGCAATGGCAGATAAATACAATATTCCGCACGAATATATCGAAATAGAGCTCACAGAGTCCACTACCATTGAGAGTGCACTCACTATTGAGCAGTTATTTGATGATTTACGTAAAGAAGGCTTTAGAGTTTCCATCGACGATTTTGGGGCAGGATACTCATCCCTTGGCATGTTAAAAAACCTTCAGGTCGAAACCCTTAAGCTGGACAGAAGTTTCTTCGTGGGGGGTAAGAATGCACGACGTAACGACATGCTTATTGACAGTATTGTTAAAATGGCGCACAACCTTAAAATGTACGTTGTGGCAGAAGGTATTGAGACAGCCGATCAAGTTGAACTTCTCAAATCTATGAATTGTGATGCCGTGCAAGGCTATTTTTATGACAAGCC
>CAYJHY010000334.1:0-2455 GCA_964369875.1 uncultured Mailhella sp. | reverse complement strand
CCGGTGAGAGGGTAAAATACGTGGGTGTAGTGGGAGGCGCCCTTGCTCATGGCCCAATCTTTAATAGCTGTGGCTACGATATCGGCAATACTTGAATCGAGGCTTTCCCCTTTATCAATAGTTTGCCTTAAGGATTTATAAACCGCTTTTGGTAAATGTTGGCGCTGAGCTTTATCATCAAAAACATTTTCACCATAATATTCCATGGGTAGACTTAAACTTTCCTTTAAAGCGGACATATACTCTCCTTCCTTTTAAAATAGGCAATATTTTTTTCTGAATAACATTCTACCTATATTTTGTAACTTTGCAAAGTTTTTTTGGGAGAAATTTTTTAAACCGATTGGCGATTGTTCAATATGACTGGGAGTTACTCTCAAATCCTTTTAAAAACTGTAATATGTGAAAAGGTGTTTATGGAAAAATAAGATGGCACATGCATGAATATTCTGATTTATCAAATCCAATATTCATGCATATGCCATGTGTACAAAAGCCCTCTCTCGAAAAACTAATTCAGAGAACAGACCCTATTCATAACGAGGTAGTTTAATAATTTTTTGTTTAATCATTTGTGAAATTTGATCCACGTCTTTGTCGCCACGACCTGAAAGGTTAACCAGAATTTTCTTTCCTTTCATATCGGGAGCAACTTTCATTGCATAGGCGAGCGCATGGGAGGATTCAAGGGCCGGCACAATGCCTTCATGACGAGAAAGGGCAAAAAAGGCATCCACTGCTTCCATATCGTCAATATCTTTATAACTTGCTCTGCCAAGGTCGTGCAAGTGCGCATGCTCGGGGCCTACAGAAGGATAGTCAAGTCCCGCGGAAATAGAATACACAGGCGCGGCTTCCCCTTTATCATCTTGCAATACATAGCTTTTAAAACCGTGCAATACGCCCACTTGACCATAGCAAATACTTGCGGCGTGTTCACCCATTTGATTTCCGCGTCCACCCGGCTCAACACCAACCAAAGCAACCTCTGCATCGGGTACAAAGTGAGCAAAGGCACCGATAGCATTGGAACCGCCGCCCACACAAGCAACCACCATATCGGGCAATTGTTTTTCCATCTCAAGGAATTGTTCCCTTGCTTCTTTACTGATAACAGATTGGAAGGTTTTTACCATTTCGGGATAAGGGTAAGGACCCACGGCAGAACCTAAAACATAGAAAGTTTCGGGATCTTGTACATAGGCGGCAAACGCTTCGTCAACAGCTTCTTTAAGGGTGCGTTGTCCGCTGGTGGCAGGTACAACTTTTGCGCCCATGGTGTGCATACGCAAAACATTAAGCTCTTGACGGCGAATATCTTCTTCACCCATATAAATGGTACATTCAAAGCCAAGGAGCGCCGCAGTGGCCGCAGTGGCTACCCCGTGCTGGCCTGCGCCTGTTTCGGCAATCATCTTGGTTTTACCCATACGTTTTGCAAGAAGCATTTGCCCAAGCACGTTATTAAGCTTATGAGAACCCAAATGGTTCAAATCTTCACGTTTTAGATATATTTCGGCACCGCCAAGTTTATCACTCAAATTTTTACAAAAGGTAATAGGGGTGGGACGACCGCTAAAGTGCTTATAGTAATAATGCAATTCTTCTAAGAATGCAGGATCGTCTTTATATTGAAGATATGCGGCTGCAAGTTCATCCAAACGAGATTTAATAGCCTCGGGCACAAATTGTCCGCCATGGATTCCGAAAAAACCAACTTCATTCACTGTAGCATCATTCGACATAGAAATACTTCCTTGTGCTTATGACCGCCACCCGTGTTTTAAAAAAAAACGACCGAATAAGCGGTCGAGATAGTTAAATTTTGCCTGCAAAAAATCCGACCCTATAGATTACAGAGCCACCACCAATTTTGTGATTGAAATATATTTTGCACTTGACTTTTCATACATCTTTTTTAAAGTGTTTTTCAATACTTGTCAAGTAGTAGTAATTTTAATTTAAAACCAAAGGAAATATCCATGGCACATAAGAAAAAAGTTCGTATCGATCCCCAAAGTTTGGAGTTGCCGCTAGGCGGTGTGGACAGCCACGCACACCTCGCTTCCATGAAAATTTGGGATGACAGGGACGCTATTTTAGAGCGTGCCAAAGCCTGCGGAGTTTCCCACATAGGGCAAATTTTCTTACGCCACGACCACTACATAGAAAAAAAAGAATATTTCATGGACAAAGAACATATTTTCTTTATCTACGGACTTCATCCCATCGACCTCCTAGAAATTCAAGAAAATGAACTTGACCTCATCCGCGAAGATATCGCCCTCGATCTCAAAACCACAAAAAAAATCAAAGCCGTCGGTGAAATCGGTCTTGATTTCTACTGGAAAGAAGTTCCGCCAAGTGTTCAAGAAGAATTCTTACGCAAACAACTTAAAATGGCCAAAGAATTCAACCTCCCCGTGGTTATCCACAGCAGAGAAGCCTTTGACGA
>CAYJHY010000333.1:0-2458 GCA_964369875.1 uncultured Mailhella sp. | reverse complement strand
AAAAGGTTTTTCCCCTCCCAAAACAAAATCAAAATTAAAACATAATACCTTAAAATTAGAGTTTAAAACTTATGCTAAAAGAATATACTTGCTTAGATGAAGATGCGTTTCAAAGACTTGACCATGTGCTCGCTAAAATTTTCCCTGAACTTGGTTTGCGCGCAAGGCGCAGGCTTTGTGAACAAGGTAAAATCTATATTAATGACAAAATTGGTAAAGCGGCAGATAAACTTAAGGTCGGAGTAAAAATTATCATAGTTAATGAAGAGTCCGTAACAGCCACAAAAGAAATAAAAAGTTATATTATAAAAGAAGATCTAAATTATGCCGCAATTTATAAACCTTCTTTTGTTCATTCCGTGGCCTTACAAGGTAGTGAAAGCGAGCATATGGAAAATGAAATAAAGAGACTTTTTCCTAACAAAACGCCGTTCTTACTTAATCGTTTAGATTATGCAACTTCAGGGATTTTAATGCTTGCTTTTTCAGAAAAAGCAAAATACTACTGGGAATTATGGCAAAAGAATCACGATACAAAAAAATATTATGTTACTTTGGTAGAAGGGCATCTTCTACAAGACGAAGAGATATGCTTTAAACTTGATTCAGATAATAAGCAAAGGGTTAAAATAAATAAAAACGTAAAAGGGGATAGAAAAACCTCGGTTTCCCCTCTTCTATGGCTAAAAGATGATCAAGGGCAAGCTTTAACTCTTGTCAAATGTCTTATAACCCAAGGTGCCAGACATCAAATCAGAGCTCATTTAGCTTCTATTGGCTTCCCTTTGGTGTCAGATAAAAAATACGGTGCTCATATTTGCTATGATACGAATACATTGCAAGATTTCAAAATGCTTGATATGTCATTTGTTCTCCCGGCACTAAAAGAGAATTTTGATAAAATCTCTTTATCGTCTGTACAAACGCCTATTGCTTATGACTATGCTATTAGAAATGATGAAGAATGCTTTTTACTTCATCACATAAAAATAGAAATTCCTTATTTTGAATGTCTATGTTTACCTTCTTTTTTTAAAGTTTTTTCTGAAGATATACTTCAACTTATTGAAAATTCATTATATTAACAATTTTGTTTAATATACTGTTTTAACAATTTTGTTAAATAATATTAAAGAAGATGTGTATTTTTCATAAAATAAGCTTATATTGCGTATAAATCATATAGATTTAGCATGATATGAGCTTTTTTTTACAAATTTTGCATTTTTTTCTTGCCAAAGAATAAAAACTGCATTATAAAACTTAAATCAAATTTTTACATTTTTGTAATGGAGGCTTATATAATGTCACAATTGAAAAACAATGACGTTCTTGGTACCACAAACCGTGGTAATGCATGTGAATCCGGACTTTGCACACTCTGTCGTGCAGACTGTCAAGGTAAATGTGAAACTTGGCTCGGATCTATGATTGGCCGTGATATGCTTTATCCTCGTGATTTTGGTAAAGTAACTGCCGGTTCTGATAACCTTTCAGCTGTAGGCGTTTCTTATAACGCTCTTAAAATCCAAGGTGATCTTTACGGTGCTAAAGGTTCCGATCCTAAAGTAGCTAAAGCCGGCGACACTCTTTTTACCGATGTTAGCCTCGAAACAAAAATTGGTTACAAAAAAAATATTACCTGTAAATATCCTTTGATGACAGGTGCTCTCGGTTCTACTTTTATTGCCGCTAAATACTGGAACTCCTTTGCAACCGGCTGTGCTCTCTGTGGTGTACCTGTTGTTGTAGGTGAAAACGTTGTTGGTGTTGATAAACAAGCCGAAATTAAAAATGGTCGCATCAGCAAAGCTCCTGAAATGGATCGTCGTATCCAAAGCTATCTTCGCTATAGCGATGGCTATGGTGCTATCATCGTTCAACTTAACGTTGAAGATGCTCGTAACGGCGTTGCTGAATATATCGCTGAAAAATATGCCGATAAAGTAACCATCGAACTTAAATGGGGACAAGGCGCAAAAAATATCGGTGGCGAAATCCAAGTTAACGATATTGAATACGCAAAATTCTTGAAAGATCGCGGATACCTTGTTGACCCCGATCCATCTCTTCCTGAAACCGAAGCTGCTTACAAAGCAGGTGCTGTAGGTCACTTTGCTCGTCATAGCCGTTTGGGTTACACAGCTTTCCAAAATCCTGAGCAAGTTGTTAAGAACTTCACTTCTACTGTAAACTACCTTCGCAGACTCGGTTTTAAATCCGTTTCTTTGAAAACAGGTTCTTACGGTATGGAAGCTCTTGCTCTCGCTCTTCGTCTTGCAAGTGACTGTAAACTCGATCTTCTTACCATCGACGGTTCAGGCGGCGGTACAGGTATGAGCCCATGGGATATGATGGAACACTGGGGCGTGCCAAACATTCTTCTTCACGCTAAAACTCAAGAATACGCAAGCATTCTTGCCGCTAACGGTAAAAATGTACCTGACCTCGCTCTTGG
>CAYJHY010000332.1:0-2474 GCA_964369875.1 uncultured Mailhella sp. | reverse complement strand
CGGCGTCTTTACGCCTCTTAAAAATTGAACCTTCAGAAGGATTGCGTGACGAATAACGCGCCTCGACTCACCAAGGATTTTCCATGCTCAAAAAGATTAAACATGCGGTTTTACTTTGCAGTACGGCGCTTTTACCTCTTGTTTCGCTAGGCTATGAAGCAAAAGCCATAGAGCTTACGGCCGAACAAGAACAAATTTGTAATCCTAAATCCATGGAGGATGATCTTACGATTGTGGGACCAAACGGGAGCTGTTTTACTTTTCGTCCCATTTATGTCAGAGGGACAGGTCCCTCCAAAGGCATGAATTTTCATATAGGTGACGGTGAAAGCGAAAACTTCAGAACCCAGCCGACTAAGGTAATGATCGGCGGAATTTTTCCCAGCGAAGGTGATGAAAATCTTTGGATTTACTATATGGGTAAATATGAAATAACCCAAGGACAGTATTATGCGGTTATGGGAAGTATGCCAAAAGCGCACAAAGAACAAAAGCCTAAACCCACAGAGGAAAATCTTCCCATCACCAATATAACCTATTTTGAAGTCATGCAGTTCACGGATACCCTCAATCAATGGATATTTAACAATGCTCCTGATGAGTTACCCATGTCGGGGGCATATCCCGGATTTTTGCGTTTACCTTCTGAAATCGAATGGGAATTTGCCGCCCGTGGGGGAATAGCCGTAGAGCAAAGTCTTTTTGAGTCCCCCAATCCTTATGATTATGAATTCAGTAAATACGAATGGTTCGGCGGCCCAAGATCTTCCCATGGAAAAGTCAAAGGTGTCGGACTGCTAAGTCCAAACCCACTCGGTTTGCACGATATGCTCGGCAACGTACAAGAAATGACCTACTCCCCTTATAGAATTCGTTATTATGAAGGCGGAAGCGGTGGATTTGTAAGCCGAGGAAGTTCATTTTTAACCCAAGAAGATAATTTGGGTTCGGCACAACGCCAAGAAGAGCCATACTATCTTTTACGAAGCGGCAAACTTCACCCCAATGCCAAACTAACCTTAGGCCTACGTCTTACCTTGGCCGCGCCTCTTTTGACAGACAGAAACGCCATCGCCGCTTTTGAAGAGATCTTCGAAGATTCCTTGGAAGCCGCTGCGAATGCTTTGAGCGATACATCCTCCGCTCCTCTGACAAATGCAAACAATATGACACCTGCCGAATATGCTACCGCCCCCACAAGCGATCAAGAAGCTGTTTCTGTGGGTGATGCACTAAGTCGCCTTGAAACCATTAATAACACGCCGCAAGATCAGCTTGCCAAAACCCTTGCCCGTGAGCTAAACATTATCCGAGCCACTTTGCAAGACAGTGTAGAAAAAAGACAACAAGCGGATGCCGATGCCACTCTTGTGTGGGTACGCCAAAGCCATTTTATGGGACAAGAAATCTATAAAACTTTGTTTTCTTACAGTAACCTTGCTCCACTGGTTAAACAAAAAGAAGGAAAAGATGATTATGAAAGATGGAAAAGTCGTCTGGATGATTTAGAGTTTAACCTAACCTCCTTTTTTGAGCGTTACCGAGACAGTATCGCCGCGTTAAACAATTTCCCTGTAGATGTTGTAAAAAAAGCTTTTGAAGCAAGAAGAAAGGAAGACGAAGCCAAACTTTCCAAGAAAGAAATTTCCGATGAACTTGCCACCCATAGCTTAAAAATCATGGATATTGTCTACAATCATTACGAACAGTTCCATAAAAGCAAACGCGCTGACATAAAAAGTTGGCGTGAACAATATACCAACCTTTTAAAAACCACGGAGTAAGTATGAAAAAAGCTCTTCCCCTCGTTCTTTGTGCAGCCCTTATCATTCCAACAGGTTGTGCTAACATCGAAAACGACAGCACCCGTACAAAAACAGAAGGTGCTTTAGTGGGTACAGCAGCAGGCGCGGCCGCAGGTGCGGCTATCGGTAAAGCTACAGGAAATACAGGGCTTGGACTTATCATCGGCGCGGGCGTCGGCCTGATTGGCGGTTTCTTTGTGGGCAAGCACATCGCCGATAAAAAAGCAAGCTATGCAAGTCGTGAAGATTGGCTTGACGCATGTATCGTACAGGCGCAAGACACCAATACAAAGTTAGCCGAGTATAACACAGAACTTAAAGCACAAATCGCCAGCATCGATCAGGAAACCACAAGACTTGCGGCCGCATACAAAAGACAAGAAGTAAGCAGTCGTGCCCTACAGGCGGAAAGCAAGAAAATTGCAAAACAGCAAAAAGATGCTGAGAAAATCATCGCCGGATTGCAAGAAGAAATTGCCAAGCAAAAAACCGTAGCCGTTGACGCAAGAGAAGGCAACAATACTCGTGAAGCAGATATTATCGAACACGAAATCGCCAAAATGGAATCTCAAATTGCAGAATTACGTGAAGAATCAAGCAAATTGGCTTCCATGTCCCTCAGAGTCTCTATCTAAATACAATCATATTATTCTAATTTACTTATTCTTG
>CAYJHY010000331.1:0-2483 GCA_964369875.1 uncultured Mailhella sp. | reverse complement strand
CCCTCCCAAACCCTCCCCCTTTCCTCAAAAAACTTTAATAGTGGGACAGTAAATTAAAAAAAATATGCTTTTTATTATATTATACTTTTAGGTTTAAAGAGAATTGGAATGACGTGCCTCATGTCAGATTCACGTGCATTGACTTATCAGTTAACGCAAAACACAGTGTTTACCTTCTTTTATAAAGCACTTATTACAAGAAATACATTTTGGTTTAATATCGTGATTTTGTTGCCATTGATTAATTAAATCAGGTTGGCAAATTAGTGGTCGACTGATTCCAAAAAAATCTATTCCATGTTCTGTATGAAGATTTTCCATCATTTCTATACTTCTGTTTCCACCTGTTAAAATAAGAGGGATTTTGATTTCTTTTGCCAGTTTTATTGCAAAATCCTTAAAGTATGATTCATCATCTTTTTTTAACTTCTCTCTTCTACAACCCAGATTATTTTTCTGTACTTCTAATGCAGATAAGTTGCCACCGCTAATTTCAACAACATCTAATCCTGATTTTTCTAAAATTTTAATAGCTTTAATACTATCCTCTTGATTTAATCCATCTTTAGTGAAATCTTCGCTATTGATTTTTATTAAAACTGTAAAATTTTCACTCACTACTGATTTTATGGATTTAATAATGTCGGATATAATTCGCACTCTATTTTCTATGGAACCACCATACTCATCGGTTCTTATATTGTAATCATTGGATAAAAATTGACTCAATAAATATCCATGAGCTGCATGGATTTGTATTCCGTCAAAGCCGGATTTTTCGGCTCGGATTGCTGAGGCAACAAATGCATCGCTTAACATTTCAATATCTTCTTTACGCATTTCAATCGGAATAATGCCCGTAGATTCATTTTTTATAGCAGATGGGGCGAAAATTTTTTCGGAAGGTGGCTTCATGTAACTCATGGAACCCCCATAAGCTACTTGTAAATAAATTTTTGTATTATATAGCTTGCACATATCTGTAAGCTTTTTATATTCTGCGATGAAACTATCATCATAAATCCCAATCATTCCGGGGTTTGGTTGCTCTTCTTTTAAAACTCTTGCATAGCCCGTTAAAATTGCACCAACACCACCTTTTGCGAGATCTTCATGTAATTTGAAAAGTTCCTTTGTTAAATCTCCATCTTTCGTAGCCATTGCTTCCCACGTTGCAGACCTAAAAAACCTGTTTTTTAAATTCAATTTTTCTGTTGTATTAAATATTTTCATTATTTCCTCCTTGAAAAATTTCTAAAGTAATATTATTCTTTATAAGAATTAATGCAAGTATGTACTTTTTAGGAAGATACTATCAAAAAAGAGAGTGAAAATGAATAAAGTAAATCCACAATATTTTGAATATACGTTATCCCTTGTCGGTAGTAAATGGAAGATGAATATATTATTTTGGATATGGAAAAATGACATTATGCGATATGGAGAACTTAAAAAAGTGCTTGTGGGGATTACCCATAAAATGCTTAGTGCTAAACTCAAAGAACTCGAAAGCGATGATTTATTAATACGAAAAGAATACCCACAAGTTCCACCTAAAGTAGAGTATTATTTGTCTGAAAAGGGAAAAACGCTCATGCCAGTTTTGCATTGCTTTTGTAAGTGGGGCGAGCAAAATATTCCTCAATAGCCCAGAGTGTTACAAAGCAATAACTTATTTTTGCTTTAAACCTCAACATTTAGGATTTTTAAATGATAATTCAAGATAATGTAATATTGACATTCAAGATGTTATACACATATAAATTGACAATAGCTATACAAATGTTTACACTGTATATATAAAAAGGAGTAAATATCATGGCAAGTATTAATATACGCTTAGACGACGACTTGAAACGTGAGTTTGAACAGTTTTGTTCTGCCGTTGGTATGAACATGACGACCGCTTTTAGCATTTTTGCAAAAACGGTTGTAAAAGAGCAACGCATACCTTTTGAAATTTCCGCCGAACCATTTTATAGCAGTGCAAATATGAAGCATTTAAGAAAGGTGACCGCTGAAATGGATAACGGGAAAAGTTCTGTTCATGAACTTATTGAAGACTAAAGGAACGTGGCATGCTGAAAGTTTGGCACGACCATGCGTGGGAAGAATACCTCTACTGGCAAAATCAAGACAAGAAAACCCTGAAAAAAATTAACGCACTTATAAAGGATATTGAAAGAAATCCTTTTGAGGGCATAGGCAAACCCGAACCGCTCAAACATGATTTATCGGGATGGTGGAGCCGTCGCATAGATGATGCTAACCGTATTGTCTATAGAGTTCGTGATGACAAGCTTGAAATCGTTCAACGCAAAACCCATTATGAAAAATAGTTTGTTGTAGGCACATTGTATATTGGATGCTGACTTCACTTGAGCACAAGAAAAATAGGAACTTTTACTATAAAATCAACATCCTAACGCAAAAACACCATTTATCCCACTACGTCCCAAAAAGTTTTTTAAAATATTTTTCAA
>CAYJHY010000330.1:0-2486 GCA_964369875.1 uncultured Mailhella sp. | reverse complement strand
GGCAACGTGCCTTTCTGAAAAAGTCAAAAATTGACTTTTTCAGCATCGACTAAATTAGGGTGCGTTGAAAGAGTATGTCATTCAAATTTTTTACACCAAAAGTGTGGTATAATAAAAAACATACAAAAAAATAACTCTACAAAGCCCATAATTTGGAGCGCTCCACAGCTCTGTGCCAGTGATGGAGCATCTCTTCTCTTTTTTCTTTACCCATACGAGGTTCAAAGCGTCTGTCGAGTTGCCACTTGGCGGACAATTCTTCTTCGTTTTTCCAAAAACCGACCCCCAAACCTGCTAAATAGGCAGCCCCAAGAGCTGTTGTTTCGGTAACCGTCGGGCGTTCCACCACAAGCCCCGTAAAATCTGCCTGATATTGCATCAGCATATTATTTCGACTGGCTCCGCCATCTACACGTAAAGTTGTTATGGCAATGCCGGCGTCCTTTTGCATGGCCTCGATAATATCAAGGGTTTGCATAGCAATTGCTTCCAAAGCCGCCCTTGCGATATGCCCTTTTTGCGTGCCTCTGCTGATACCAAACATGCTTCCTCGAGCGTATTGATCCCAATAGGGAGCGCCAAGCCCCACAAAGGCGGGAACAAAATATACCCCTCCGTTATCACTAACCGTGGCCGCCAAGGGTTCGATATCAGAAGAATCTTCAATTATCTGTAAACCGTCTCGAAGCCATTGCACCACAGCTCCCCCTACAAATACACTTCCCTCAAGGGCATAATGGGTGCTGTTTTCTTTTTGCCAAGCTACTGTCGATAAAAGATTATTATGGCTGGAATGGGCTTTTGTTCCTGTATTCATGAGTAAAAAGCAACCTGTACCATAGGTATTTTTTGCCATTCCTTCATGTAAACACGCGTTTCCGAAAGTCGCGGCTTGCTGATCTCCTGCCACCCCTGCTATGGGCAAAGATTTTCCGAAATATTCAGCATGAGTATGGGCCATTACCCCCGATGAAGGCATGACTTGAGGTAGCATGGTACATGGAATATTTAAAAGCGCCAAGAGCTCGTCGTCCCAATCCTTGCTATGTATATTATAAAGCAATGTTCTGCTTGCGTTGGAGGCGTCTGTCACATGATTTTTGTGTTTACTGAAATTCCAGATAAGCCACGTGTCCACCGTACCAAAAAGAAGTTCTCCCTTTTCCGCTTTTTCCCTTGCGCCGACCACGTTATCCAAAATCCAAGCGATTTTTGTGCCTGAAAAATAGGCATCAAGTACAAGACCTGTTTTTTTACGGATGATTTCTTCTTTACCGGTTTCACGTAGTTTATCACAAAAAGAGGCGGTGCGCCTATCTTGCCAAACTATGGCATTATAAATAGGCGCTCCTGTGTGCTTATCCCAAACTACGGTGGTTTCTCTTTGGTTGGTAATGCCGATGGCCGCAACCTCATCTCCACTTGTTCCCGCAAGGCGTAAGCATTTGGAAGCTACATAGGACTGGGAATCAAAAATTTCATTGGGACTGTGCTCCACCCAGCCTGATTGCGGATATATTTGGGAAAATTCCTTTTGTACCATCTGTATAATGTTTCCACCATGGTCGAAGAGGATTGCCCGTGAAGAGGTTGTGCCTTGATCCAAAGAAAGAATAAATTTTTTCATAAACTACCGTTATTGAACTATTTGGTTGATTTTCGGAATGTTTTCAAAATTATAGCAATATCGCAGTGCAATATGTGAACTTCCTATAAAAACTAATTTTTAATCACAGGTAAATTCTGCCGTACCCATTCGTTATAGCCACCTTCCATTTCCATCACATTTTCAAAACCAAGCTCTTTCATAATTTCCATAGCTTTTGCACTACGAACGCCTGTTCTGCAATGTAGAATATATTGTTTATCCTTTTCTAATTTATCAATATTATTTCTAAACTGTGGATGTATAAAATCAATTAAGATGGCCCCATCGAGATGTCCTTCAAAAAATTCTTTCGGAGTACGCACATCAATAATGCTATATTCTGTTTGGGGATTTGCTAAGATTTTAGCTATGGCAATGGGTGTAGCCAAGGTATTTTCGGCATATGCAAAAGAGTTTCCCAAAACCAAGGATAGAGTAAGAAAATACGCTGAAACTAGAATTTTTTTCATATTAACTCCATTAGTTAAACATAATTGATTTAAACGTTTGGCAAGCACGTTTTATAATGCAATACATGCAAAATTTAATAAATAGTAACAGAATAGAGAAAAATAGCAATATTTTATGCATAGGCTGATGCATACATTAGCCTATACACAATATATAAGTGTAGTGTTCTTTTATTAAAGTTTTTTGAGGAAAGTGGGTGGGGTTGCCCTGTATCATTATGAGTGGGGAAATTGAAATGATGTGGGAGTGATGCACGTCACTCCAACTTTCTCTAAACCCAAAAGTATGCTATAATAAAAAATATACTTTTTAAATTTAGAGTCCCATTATTAAAGTTTTTTGAGGAAAGGGGGAGGGTTTGGGAGGG
>CAYJHY010000329.1:0-2494 GCA_964369875.1 uncultured Mailhella sp. | reverse complement strand
GAGAGTCGCAGGTTCGAATCCTGCACACCCCACCATAATTGACCTGATTTATATCGGGTCTTTTTTTTTTACAGTTTTCAAATATTGACACTTGAATATAGTTTGCGGAAATGTTAGATTTTTTTATATAGCAGTCTGGATTTGTAGACAAAGCATAAATGAAATAAATGAACAGTCGAGGGATTTATGAAGATTTTAGTGATTAATCCGGGGGGAACATCTACAAAAATTGCTGTGTACCAAGATACATCTGAATTATTTACAAAATCCATCTTTCATGATGCAAAAGATTTGCAAAGTTACTTGACTGTGCAAGAAGAATATCCTTATAGGTTAAAATGTATCGAAAATGAGCTTGAATCTCAAGGGATAAAGTTAGAAGAGTTTTCAGTTATTGTTGGTCGAGGCGGACTTATGCGTCCGGTGAGTGGTGGAGTGTATCGAATTTGTGAAGATATGCTTGAAGACTTGGCGAGAAATGTGAATGGAGAGCATGCATCTAATCTGGGAGCGGTACTTGCGTATTCTATCGCTGAAAAAATTTCTGTGCCTTCATACATCGTTGATCCTGTGGCTACCGATGAATTTTTGGATATATCCAGAATTACGGGTCTAAAAGAAATAAAGCGTGAAAGCTTGATACATACGCTCAATCAGAAAGCTGTATGCCGTCATGTTGCTCAAAAAATGGGTGGTCGTTACGAGGAATATAACTTTATTGTAGCTCATTTAGGCTCGGGTATAACCATTGCCGCGCACAAAAATGGACGGATGATTGACGCTTCGGGCGGATTTGCGGATGGCCCATTTTCTCCGGAAAGAGCGGGGGCTCTTCCTGTTCATCGATTGATTCAATTATGCTACAGTGGTAGATATACTGAAAAAGAACTACTTAAGAAAATCTATTCCTCCTCGGGCTTATACGATTACTTTTCTACAAAGAAAGTAGTCGTCATGGAAGAAATGGCTGCGCAAGGTGATGAAATTGCAAAGTTGGTTCTTTCTGCTTTTTACTATCGAATTGCTTGTGAAATCGCAAAGTTTGGTGCAAGCCTCTATGGGGAAGTTGACAGGCTTATTATCACAGGAGGCTTGGCGCACTTGGCAAGCATCCAAAAGGAAATAAAAGAGCGGCTTTCGTATTTGGCACCTCTTGAAGTTGTTGCTGGAGAAATGGAAATGCAGGCTTTGGCTCAAGGTGCGTGGAGAGTAATGAATGGGCAAGAGCAATCTAAGAACTATGTTAGGGAAGCCGATGCTGTGGCACACACTATAAAAAGGGTGGATACTATATGATAACATCATTTCTTTCTTTAGAAAAAAGAGTCAAAAGAGGCCAACCTGTTAGAATTTGTGTTGCAGGTGCCTACGATGAAGATCTTTTATTAGCCATTAATATGTTAACTATCCGCGGATATATTTCCTCGATATTAGTGGGTGACAGAGAAAAAATTAAAACTGTAGTTGATAAACTTCAGCTTGAGCAATATACAATAGTAGAAGTAAAAGAGGGCGAAAATGCGGCCGAAAAAGCGGTTGCGCTGGTAAAAGAAGGCCGTGCGGATGTTCTGATGAAAGGAACTGTAGACACCACGAAATTTATGCGTGCAATTCTTGATAAACAAAAAGGTTTGCGAACAGAAAAGCTTATCAGTATGGTGGCTGTATATCAAATTGCACACTATCATAAATTAGTATATCTGACAGACGGTGGAATCAATGTTGCGCCAACCTATGAACAGAAAAAAGGGATTTTACGAAACAGTGTGGAATTCTTGAATGCGCTGGGTTATAAACAACCCAAGGTTGCAGTTTTAACGGCAAGTGAAATTCTAAATCCCAATGTACCCGCAACCGTTGATGCCGATCTTTTATCAAAAGATGCTCGTAATAAAGAGTTTGGTTCGTGTATAGTGGAAGGACCCATTGCGTTAGATGTAGCTTTTAGTAAGTTGGCCGCCGCAAAGAAGCATATTAATAGTGAAATCAGTGGAGATGTCGATCTTGTTATGATGCCGAGTGTCGAGGCAGGGAACATTCTTGGAAAATCATGGTCTCACTTTGGACATGCCACGTGGGCAGGAATTGTTCTTGGTTGTGAAAAGCCGGCGCTTATTACTTCACGGTCAGATGGTACAGAAGTAAAGATGAACTCTATAGTGTTAGGCTGTCTTGCGTTTCAGTACGGACATGTATAGAGTTAGGATGGCAGGTGGTGTGGTAATATTTTTGGTTAATATACTTGAACTTTTAAAAAGGGTTTTATTTATAAAATCCTTTTTAAGTTTAAAATAACAATATCAGGTTGTTAATAGAATTTTGAATTTAAATGAGAATTTGTGTTGACAATAGGGTAATTTTTAAAGATACTAAGATTTCGGACATTGAGTTTGTTTATGACAGATTCGTGTCGAAACAGAGAGTTTTTTGTGAAGAAAGTTCTTGACAGTGGAAGCCTTTTAGAGCATATTCCACTTCCGCCATGTGAATGGGC
>CAYJHY010000328.1:0-2496 GCA_964369875.1 uncultured Mailhella sp. | reverse complement strand
GCTATTGCCGCACGTCCGGCTGTACCTGAAGGGCCCATTAAAATGGCGCTTACGAAAAAAACTGTTACCTTCAACCATGACACACACGCAACCGTTGATTGTGCTGTCTGTCACCATGAAGTAGACGGAGCGGAAAACTATCAAAAGTGTTCCGATTCCGGTTGCCATGATGTTCTTGGTGCAAAAAACCAAAAAAGCGTGAACAGCTATTATCGTATCGCTCACGACAGAAAACTAGACAATAGCTGCTTAGGTTGCCACATTGCAGTGGTCAAAGAAAAGCCTGAGCTTAAAAAAGCTCTTACAAGTTGTGCTAAGTCTTCTTGTCACCCCTAATTTAGGGTTATAACTATGCTTTAGGAGACTCCTAAAGCATAGTTTACTACAAATTTCTTAAGGAAACGCAGTTTTAGTCGTGCGAACAATATTCACATGATGGTTTCCTACAAAACAAGTATAACTTCCTATTTTGTTTGCCTAAATAAGAGGAAAAACATCTTTTTTCCGTCCCGCAGGGATTATGTAGGCAACGTGCCTTTAGCTGATAATGAGTTTACGAATTATTCAGCGAATCCGTAATGATATTCTCAGTTCTTATTGTCTAACAGTCGTAATTGAATCGGCAAAAGAGAGGCTTGTATGTCAGATGCTTTAGAAACGAAAGAAGATGCTATCATAGAGTTAACAAATGTTGTTGTCGTCGGTTCGGCCCACGGAAAAGGTGCTGTGACACCCGATAGCATTGGTAAATCGACTTCTCTTGACTTCGATGATGACCTCAGTCCTCAATCTGTTCTTGATGATATGATGGAAGACTTTAGTCTTACGCAAAAACAAGCCCCCACAGCTTCCCAAAGTACCGACAGTTTAGATCTCAACAGCCTCAACAGCTTACTTGAAGATTTGAATATTGATACTCGCCCTCCGTCAAGCCCTCCACAGGATAATGTTGATGATTCTTTTATCAACGACATTATGACTGAAAATGAATCCATGGAAGAAGTTGCCGAAGTATTACAAGAAAATTCTGAGTTATGCCAAGAACCTGTTGCCAAACAAGCAATCCCTGAAGATTTAGACGATCTTTTTGATGCGGCTGTACCTAAACTCGATGAACCTATTGAGTATGCAAACAAAGAAGACGACTCTGAAAACTTAGACGATCTTCATGACTTGCCCTTTTTAGATGATGCCATGGACATGGAAAATCAAGAAGAACAAAACGTCGCCAAAGAAAGTTCTTTACTTGAAGACTTGGAAGGCCTTTCTTTAGATGATGAACCAACACCTGTTCAAACGCCTACGAACAATGACTTAGACGAACTGTTTGACAACGTCACAGCCAACGACGATGTGGATAGCAATAATGAGACAAACAACGCCACAGTCTTGTCAGACGATGATACGGATATCATGGACGAAGAAATTGAATTGGAAGAGATTAATGATATTGTAAACGAAGACACAAACGACAGTTTGGTCGACGAAGATGACATTAATGCAATCGTTTCCTTTGATGATCTTGACTCTCAAAAACCTAGCCCATCGAATGAAGGTGATATAGTATCCGAAGCTCGAAATGAGTTGGACTCTATCGCATCAGCAAAAGAAGAGCTTGAAGAAGAAGTGCAAAACTTTGCGCCCATCGATACCCCGCTCCCCCATGAAACCGTTCAAGTGGTTTCTTCAGAATGGCAAGACAGTGTAGACAAAAGACTCAATGATTTGGAACAAAGTCTCAATCGTTTTTCCGATAAACTTGATGTTTTATTGGAAGAACACAGAGCAAAAAATGAACATGATGCTCTCGTTCATGCTTTTGACAAACGTATTTTAAACATGGAAACACGCTTATTTAAATACGAAGAACTCTATGCCGAACAAAAAATGATAAACGATCAACTTCTTGCTATTGTTGATGCCTCAGAAAAAGAAAAAATTGCAAGTGAAGAAAAAGAAAAATCCATCGGCGAAACGTTGCAAACCTCTTATAACGAGATAAAATCTGAACTTACACAGACACAATCAACCCTCTCCCAAGCGCAAGCCGAGCTAACACAAGCAAACTCGACCTTAAGCCAAACACAATCTGAACTTTCTCAAGTGCTCTCTGAAATTACTCAGACAAAATCAGAACTCACACAAGCGCAAGAAGAAATTGTGCAAGCAAAATCTGAAATAGCGCAAGCTCAAGAAGAACTGGATAAAGCCAACACTCGCTTTGAAAATTTGGAAAATAATATGGAAAAAGAAATCGCTCGAGCAACAGCAAAAGTGCTGAAAGAAGAAATTATACCTCTTTTGACCGAAGGCGACGAATAATATTAGTTATAGCATAATTTTAAGATGGAAAATGTGTATATGCATGTTTTCCATCTTTTTTTTAGAAATTTCCCCCCAAAGAAACTGAAAACAAAGTACTATAATAAATTGTTTTTCAGGAAGGGGGAGTTTGAGGGGGAAACCCTATTTTTGACATAAAAAATAGGGTTTCCC
>CAYJHY010000327.1:0-2499 GCA_964369875.1 uncultured Mailhella sp. | reverse complement strand
TTAATAAAAGAGGGAGTGATACGCATTATAGCCCCTTCTTGTCAAAACTTTGATTTCGAATTCTTGGATCGGCCAGACGATAGCCCACATCAGCCAAAAGGTTTCCAAGCAAAGTTAAAACGGCGCCAAGCACCAAGTTCCCCATAATAAGAGGGTAATCACGGGAAAGCACCGCTCCGTAAAACAGTTGTCCGAGACCCGGTAGGGCAAAAATACTTTCAATAATAACACTTCCACCGATAAGACCGGGTATGGACAAGCCAAGCATGGTAATAACAGGGAGCAGGGCATTTCTTAGAGCATGTCGCCAAATTACTGTTTGTGATGAAAGTCCTTTTGCTCTGGCAGTCAGAATATAGTCTTGACGTAACACCTCAAGCATAGAAGAACGTAAAAAACGAGATGTGCCTGCAATAGCACCCACGGTACCCACAAAAATCGGAAGTACAAGGTGGTGTGCCACGTCTAAAGCTTTTTGTACGGGGGAGAGGGTATCAAAATTCATGGAAGTGAGTCCTGAAATTGGGAACCAACCAAGATCGATACTAAAATAAAGCATCATTAAGAGAGCAAGCCAAAACCCAGGCATGGCAAAACCTAAAAAAACAAGAATGGTCAAACCCTTATCAATATAAGAACCTTGACGAACCGCAGAAACAATCCCCACAGGAATGGCAAGAAGTAAAGTTAAAAACAAAGAGGTCACGTTCATGCCGATGGTAAGGGGCATACGTTCCAATATTTTATCGATAACGGGCCTGCCGTCCCCCGAAAGGGAGTTGCCAAAATCGAAGTGAACAAGGCGCACAAGCCAGTCCCAGTATTGCAAATAAAGGGGTTTATCAAGCCCATAGAGTGCATTAAGTTTTTGACGAAAGGCTTCGCTGACCATGGGATTGAGACTTGTTTGCATATCCGTCGGAGAACCCGGAGCCAAGTGGATAATAAAAAAGCTCACCACTGTAATTCCCCATAAAACCAAAAGCATCCATAAACTTTTCTGCAGAATGTAAAGGCCTTTGTTCTTCCAACTGTTTACAACAATATGATTTTCTGATGTTTTTTGCTCAGGCTTTGCGTCGCTAGGCATGACGAACCTCTTTAGACAGCTTGCGCGCCCTTTGAAATATCGTGTTCAATCCAAGACGCAATGGCTTGCACCTCTTCCGCCCAAGCCGGCTGAGAAAGACGAATTTTAAGGAATTGACGATATACGTCATCAATAAGCCCAAGACATGTTTCGATAAGATACATTCTTTCAAAGAATACGCCGTCGGGGTCGTCTCCTTCTTCAGGTTTGGCAACAGGGGGTGTTCTCATGGAGTTGAGACAAAAATCTTCGGCTTTTAATGTGAGTTGCCAGTCAAGCTCGTCTTTTGAAAAACGAACTAAAGCACGCACTACTTGTTTACCTGTCAAAAGGCCTAGTCTGGCTTCACGTAAAGGAGAAAAAGATCCAGACACGGAAGCTGTTTCTTGATAATCGCCTTCACCGCCTCGCACTACCAATCTTTGTTCAAGCTTTACATGAAAGCTTTCCCCATCATGCCCTGATTCCGCGGACATTTTGAATAATCCGTCTGCATATTCACTGCGATACCAAAGCCATGTCAGAAACTCTTGTCCAAGAAGTACGTCTAAATTATCACCACCAAAACTAGCCATATATATTCCTTGTATTGTAGATTAAAATATTGAAGATTGCTTACGCTTTATTGGAAAACGTAGTCGGTTCCAAGTTGTTGAGTTTGTCTTCACAGCCTTCACCGAGTAAGCCATAAGCAAGGCTGTAAGGTAATATTTGTTCAAGACCGAGTTCAAAAGATCGACCAAATAAATCCACAAACATTTCAATAACTTTTCTTTGTGTTGAACCAAAATATACCACATTGGTATCCATAGCCCACACAACCAAAAATTCTGCGGGAATGGGTAAAAATCTGGCACGCAAGCGAATTTTCACTTGTTCGACAAGCTCTTTTTTTCTGTCTCTGCTGATGAATTTTTTACCTTGTTCTTGTATACGAGCTTCTTCTTGCTTGAGAGCCATGGTCACATATTTTTTTTGCACGGCAGGCGGAATACGGCGTGTGTCTTGGCGCAAGGAAAACGTCAAATATTGCCCCTTTTGAGGAAGACTATTTTCCCATGTGGTGTCAAGCATATCATCAAAGCTGGTCCAGCCGTAAGCACGCTCTTCACTGGTTTCGTCAATATCCACAATCGCAAATTGTTTTAATTTATCAAGAATATTTTCGTGAAGTTCTTTTGGAACCGTGTCCACAATATTAAAACGTGTAAAACTTGTACTTGTTTTTAAAAAACTCATAATTTGAACCAATTCCTTTTTGGATTTTTAAATCAATAGAATTTTATGCGAAGTGTGAACACTTAGCAAGGTATTTTTTGAAGAGATTTTTGATTTCTGTGTAATTTCGGTTTGTTTATTCTTGGGAGGGGGAAAACCCCTTTTGTGAACAAAAGGGAGTTTTCCCCCTC
>CAYJHY010000326.1:0-2507 GCA_964369875.1 uncultured Mailhella sp. | reverse complement strand
GCTTTCAATTATTAAAGTTTTTTGGAAGGAAGGGGGAGAGTTTGAGAGGGGGAAAACCTATTTTTTCAAAAAATAGGTTTTCCCCCTCTCATAAAAAATAAACAATAAAAAACTACAAATTATAAAGGAAAAGCACCGTAGTTTTCTTCGTAGCGGGCGCGGAATTCTTCGCAAGTGAAGGAGTGCTCTTGAGGACCGTATTTTTCGATGCAGTAAACGGCGCAAATAGAGCCAAGTTTGATGCCTGTTTCGACATCAAGTCCTTTGGAAAGGGCGAAGAGAAGACCTGCACGGAGGGAGTCGCCGCCGCCTGTGGGGTCGACTACTTCACCTGCTTTGGGAGCGGGAATATTGATTTCTTTTTCTTTGGTGGCGATTTGGCAACCGTTTTCACCGAGGGTGGTGATCATGTATTCCACTTTTTCTAAGATTTCACCTTTGGCGCAGTCGGTCATACGCATGATTTGTTCCATTTCGTAATCGTTACCGATGAGGAACTTTGCGCCTTCGATGCAAGCCAAGTGGCTTTCTTTGCTGATGGAGGGGGTGTTTTGGCCTGGATCGTACATAAGATCCGCACCGGATTTTTTAGCATAGAGGGAGAAGTTAAGCATGTCGTTGTAGTTTGTGGGGGAGGTGATGGCAAGATCACCTTTTTCAAACTTGGGGTAATGCTTTTCGTCAAGATCGTTACCGAGGGCGGCAAGGTTAAAGCCGTTGATTTGATTGCCTTTGCTGTCACTGGTGATATAGCAGCATGCGGTGAACTGATCGTCATAAATAACGATACCGTCAAGATTGACGTTCATGCTTTCAAATTTTTTCTGCATGTTGCCACGGAAGTCAAGACCGACACTGGCGTAAATGCTGCTTTTTTCACCGAGCAAATGGAGATTGTAAGCGATATTTGTGGCAACACCGCCGTGCTTTTCGTCAACACGATCGATGGGGAAAGAAACGTTTATCATATGAAGTTTATCGGGCATGATGTAATCTTCAAAAAGGCCGGGGAAATTCAAAATTCTGTCAAAAGCAACAGAACCGCAAATATGGATAGACATATTAACTCCTAAGTTTAGTTTTATCGGTGCTCTCTAAAATCCATGACAAATAATCTTCATTTGCGTCAAGAAGAGGTACAGATACTATACAAGGAACTTGATAACTATGCAATTCTTTTGCACGAATTTTTAATCTTTCAAAATCTTCTTCACGTGCTTTTGCTATAAGTAAGTATTCTTCTTCCTTTTGGATTTCGCCTTTCCACCAGAACATAGATTCGATGGGCATCATGTTTGCGCAGGCGATAAGGTGCTCTTTCATCAGGTTTTTTGTAATCTTACGCGCTTGTTTTCGGCTTTCGCAGGTGATATAAACAACAATATACATAAGTGTTCTCCACTTTTTTAAATTAAGATACTATAGCTTTAAATTTTAAGCTTGCCAATAAACTTGTCTGTTTGAGCAAATTGTTGTATAGAGTAAACGTGTCGTGAGCGTGACAAACTCGTAACGTTTATAATTCAAAATATTTTTTACTCATGACATGTAATAAATTCTTATATAAGGAAAATCCATGAAAAAAATAGAAAATGCCATGCGTGTCACCCAAGGTGAAGGCAAGGTGGACTTAAGAATTGATAATTGTAAAATAGCCGACGTACACAACGGTGTTTTTTTTGAAGCTTCCCTATGTATTCATGACGGAATCGTTGTTGGTTATGAAAAGCTTGAAGCCACAAAAGTTGTGGATGCAAAAAGCGCCTATGTTTTACCAAACTTTATCGACGGCCATGTGCATATTGAATCTTCTATGCTCAGTCCCCTTTCTTTTGGGGAGCTTGTTTTGCCTCTCGGCACGGGAACAGTGGTGGCCGACCCCCACGAAATCGCCAATGTGCAAGGGCTTGACGGAATACGCTTTATGCTCAAGTCCGCCACGAAAACCCCTCTCGATGTACAAATGATGTTGCCGTCCTGCGTGCCTGCTTTGCCCTTTGAAGACGCAGGGGCTTGCCTCTTGGCGGACGACCTTGAAAAGTTGATTTCCGATGAAAATGTTCTCGGTCTTGGCGAAATGATGAACGTTTTCGGAGTCACAGGCCAAGACAGCGAAGTTATGGATAAAATCAAGCTTGCCAAACGTTATAACAAAGTGATAGACGGGCACAGCCCCGAAGTTTTTGGCTCTGTTTTGGACGCTTATGCTCTTTCAGGTATTAAAACCGACCATGAATGTACAAGTGTGGATGAAGTCGTCGACCGTATTCGACGTGGCATGTATGTCATCGTGCGTGAAGGCTCAGCAACAAGAGATTTAGCAAAACTTTTACCAGCAATTACTCCATTTAACGCTCGTTTCTGTATTTTCTGTACCGACGACAGACACGCGGCGGATATCTTAGACCGTGGGCACATTAATTCCTTGGTGGCTATGGCCGTGCGCCTTGGCCTCGACCCCATGCTTGCCATCCGTATGGCAACCCTCAACACCGCCGAATGTTATA
>CAYJHY010000325.1:0-2512 GCA_964369875.1 uncultured Mailhella sp. | reverse complement strand
CCTATTCCAAATATCGAAAACCTTGCCAAAAACTTCCCTTACTACAGCCTTGGCTACATCGATATGGCAAACTATCCTGAAGCAACCAACACCGCCGCAGGCAAAATCCCAAGCGTTAGCATGAAAGCTACCCTTGTGACCAATGCTGATGTAAGCGAAGAAGTTGTTTACAGCCTCACCAAAGCAGTGTTTGAAAACATCGAAGAACTCAGAACCTTGCACCCTGCCCTTGCTGTTCTTACCAAAGAAGGCATGCTTGAAGGTTTGACAGCTCCTCTCCACCCCGGTGCTGAAAAATACTACAAAGAAGTTGGCCTCATTAAATAGTAGGCTCGTCTTTATACGATAGTCTTTTGCATTTTTTGTGCAAAAGACTATCGATTACTTGATTTTTCTATGCTGAAAACACGTTTAAAACGTTTTCAGCCTATGCTTTTTAAATAGGTAGAAAAGAATAACAATATAAATTTGCATAAAACAGTATATACAAAGGTAAACGGCATGAAGCAAAAAAAGGAAAAAGCATTTAAACCCAACCGCTACCGCGAAGAACTCCTTAAGGTCGAACATGGACTACGAGGAGAAGGCTCCGGTTTTACCAAAAACCTCACCGTTTTCATCGCCTTTGCGTGGTCCATTTTTCAATTGGCATCCGAAAGTATTTTACTTATCGATGCCATCTTTGTAAGAGCAATTCACCTGACTTTTGCTATTGCTTTGGTATATTTAAATATCCCCATGCTCAAACCGGGTTCAGGTTCCGCATGGGATCAGCGTATTTTACTTGCCATGAACAAAGTAACGATTATGGACTATATTTTTGCCATATTTGCCGCTTTTTCTGCTCTCTACATTGTGCTTGACTATATGGGAATTGCTTCAAGAGCAGGGGTTCCATTACCAAGAGATATGATTTTTGGTTTTATGCTGATTATCTTCCTTTTGGAGGCCACCCGTCGTGTTATCGGACCTGCCCTCCCTATCATCGCCATAGTCTTTATTATTTATGTATTTTCAGGACCTAATCTTCCTGATTTTATGGCCTTTAAAGGCGCAAGTGCCACTCGTTTTATTTCTCAAATGACCATGGACAGTGAAGGGATTTATGGCGTGCCTTTGCATGTTTCTTCCACCGTGGTATTTCTCTTTGTTCTTTTCGGTACCATGCTGGAAAGAGCAGGTGGCGGACAATTTTTTATCCAGCTCGCCATTGTCGGGCTTGGAAGATTCAAAGGCGGAGCCGCCAAAGCCGCCGTTCTTGGCAGTGCGCTGACCGGTATGGTTTCAGGTTCAAGTATCGCCAACGTGGTAACCACAGGTACTTTTACCATTCCTCTTATGAAAAAAATGGGCTATCCTGCCACTAAAGCCGCCGCTATCGAAGTTGCGGCCTCCACAAACGGACAGCTTGCACCGCCTGTTATGGGCGCGGCCGCCTTTATCATTGCAGAATACGTCAACATTCCTTATATTGATGTGGCCAAAGCCGCCGCTATTCCGGCCTTTGCTTCTTACATTGCCCTTCTTTGGATTACCCATGTTGAAGCGTGTAAACTCGGTATGCAAGGTCTTCCCAAGCATGTTTTACCCGCTATGAAAGCAACCTTAAAAGAAGGTTGGCATTTCTTTATTCCCATCGGCATGCTTTTGTATGAACTTGTTATTTTGCAACACTCCGCCGGCCTTTCCGTTTTCCGTGCCATCTTAGTTCTTACTGTTATGATGATAGGCCAACCCATTATCAGAGCTCGCCTTTTAGGGGAAAGCATGTGGGCCGCAACCAAATTCGGACTCAAATTCTGGGCTGAATCCTTGGCCGCTGGCGCTACCAACATGGCAGGTGTTGCCCTTGCCACAGGTTGTGCGGGTATTATCGTTGGCTGTATTTCCCTTGGACTTGGACAACAAATCACTTATTTTATTGAAGTTCTTTCCATGGGCAATATTATTTTGCTTCTTCTTATCACCGCTGTTGCAAGTCTTTTGCTCGGTATGGGCTTACCCACTACCGCAAACTACATTATTATGGCTTCTCTTACCGCGCCTATTTTGGTACGCCTAGCCTCTAATGTACAAATCCACGGCATGGAACTTGTTGTACCTCTTATAGCAGCACACCTTTATTGCTTCTATTTCGGTATCTTGGCGGACGACACTCCACCTGTGGGACTTGCGGCTTACGCAGGTGCTGCCATTGCAGAGTCTTCCCCCATCGCCACAGGTATACAAGGTTTTATGTACGATATTCGTACCGCAATCTTGCCCCTGATGTTCTTCTTCAACCACGACATTATTCTTTGGAATATCGATAGTTTCTGGCTTGGCATGTTTATTTTTGCCATGACTATTTTGGGTTGCATGTGTTTTGCCTCCATGATTCAAGGATGGTTTGTCAATAAAAACAATACACTTGAAAACATTTTACTTGCTTTCAACACCATTTGTTTTCTCAATCCTTTCTTTATCACAGGCTTTTTCTTGCCCTACGAACAAAGATATGTCGGCTATGGCA
>CAYJHY010000324.1:0-2531 GCA_964369875.1 uncultured Mailhella sp. | reverse complement strand
CGGATAATGCAAGGGCTTGCATTAATGTTCTACCCATAAAAAATCCTCTTTATCTAGGGTGTGTTTCTAAATTAAATAATTTTGTATTTTGGCAAAGAAAACAAGTTAATTGCGATGGGTGTGTACATGACTGTACATAGTCTGAGCAAAAAAGGAGTTTGACGATGTCCCCCCACAAATAAATGGGACAAAAGAAATAATTCAGAAATATAACCTCATACCTATACATCTAAAAATTATATATTATTACTCTTTTTCAATATTGCAATGCAAAGGAAAACCGGCTTGCCTTGCCAAAAAGATGGTTTTATGCATTCTAAATTCAGCAATTTCCTTGGGATATATCCCACAAACCCCAATTCCTTCCTCATGAACGGCAAGCATAATTCGTATGGCTTGATCTTCGTCTTTATCAAAAACTTGCTTGAGTATCTCAATAACAAAGTCCATGGTAGTAAAGTCGTCATTATGTAAAACAACTTTGTAAAGATGAGGTTGCTTGTAAAGCTCTTGTTGGATGTGTTCCACAAGAGGTTCTCTTTCAGAAGGAAGTTGGTTAGATACGTTTTCCATATTAATATACTTACCTATTTATCAATTTATTATAGCTAACATTTAAATGCTTTGTAATACTTCATTTTGAAATATCATTTCAAAGTAAAAAAGTCAATGCAGAGTTAACTAAACCTAAGTAATCACTTTTTACACCATGACAAGATATTTTTAAAATTTCTTTATATTTTTTCAGCAATTTTTCCTAAAAATAACTAAAACGTTAATACTTTGAAATAAAACAAATTTTTTTCAATATTGCAAATTTATGCACTTTTATAAGTATTTTAGTAATCATTACAAAATTCAAATATCATCTTTATTTATTATACCTTATAAAATCTCTAGAAACATTCTATAATAAATATAATGAGTCTATAAATAATATCACGAACTATACTAGATTAAAAAAACTATACAAAAAGACTGTATTCGTGCTATATTTAATGCATATCCCTGTACAAACACTTATATTCAACACAATGATACAGTATATTTTTATATTATGATAGCACACAACAGTATAATAGGTGATTTATGTCAATAACAAATACAAAACGACAGAACATTTTCTTTAGAATTTGCTTTTTAAGCCTTGTTTTTGTTTTTGCTCAGCTCTGCCAAACTTTGAGCGCTCATGCAGCTCCCAAAGAATACACAAGCGCAAAAGTAGAACTTAATGAACTTTTACAAAACGAAAACAAAGCTAAATTTCGTCATAATTGGCTGAAAATATCTGATGCATTTTATGAAATATATCGCAACAATGCTACATGGAACAACAGACCGGCAGCCCTCTTCCGTTCTGCAAGAGCTCTTGATGAGATGTCAAAACGTTCGTATGTAAAAAAAGACGCACAGCTTGCAGCCAGCCGTTATGAAATGTTAGCAAAGAAATTTCCAACGAATCCTTTGGCGGATGACTCTCTTTTCTTGGCGGCAATTCTTTATAATGAACAGTTGCAACAGCAAGACATTGCCAAAAAACTCCTCAGTAACATCCGCACAAGCTATAAAAAAGAAGATCACTATCCAAAGGCTCTGGAATACTTAGCAGAAATAAACGGCAATAAAGTTGCCTCATTGGCTCCGTTACCCCTAAAATCTTCCAAAGAGCCTCAGAATAATTTCAATGCCCTCACCACAACGTGGCAAAATGGCGTTGTACGTATTGTTCTCAATATGGATAATATTGCAAAATGGCGTGCCAAATTTCACCTTATAGGCGACCATCACGAACCATGCGTGGTTATTACCTTGAATGACACAAAACCGGCATCTAACCTAAGTCTGGAAGAAAGCCTCGATCGAGCCGGAATTTTCACATCTTACAGCGTAGATTATGATCCAATAAATACGCAGTCCTCCATTATTTTAAGATTTTCGGATATAAAGCGCTACCAAGTAAAGTCCGAACGTTCACCTGCCAAACTTATCATTGAAGCAACCATCAGCGGTGGCAAACTCGCAAACGGTATTCAAGTGAGCACAAAGCCAAACACACAAAACTCAAGCCAAAAAGATAAACCGCAAAGTTTACCCAGTAAAGGCAATGAAAAAAAGAAAAACAACGAGCAAAAAGCCGTTAGCCCCAAAGAAATTCAAGAAGCTCTCAACCTAAAAGTAGAGCCTCGTAAAAAAGAAAAAGATAAAAGATACTCAACCCTTGCGGCTATGACTAAAGAAGCTCGTCCGCAAATAAATAAGTATCTTGAAGCAAACCTCAATACGCCCATCAAAACCATAGTTATTGACCCGGGCCACGGTGGTAAAGACGCCGGTGCTATCCATAATGGTATTTATGAAAAAAACATTAATCTTCAAATGTCAAAAAAAATTGCAAGTGTTTTACGTCAAGCAGGTTATAAAGTATATTTAACTCGTACCGACGACAGATATATCGAACTTTACGAAAGAACAGACATAGCCAGAAAATATAAAGCAGATCTCTTTATCTCCATCCACGCAAACGCCAGCAC
>CAYJHY010000323.1:0-2539 GCA_964369875.1 uncultured Mailhella sp. | reverse complement strand
AAATGACCAGAAAACTTTTGATTGACGCCATTAAAAAACATGGCCTTGAAATTGTTGGTCAAGTAGGTGAACCTTTCAACCCTGAATTACATGAAGCCATTGCCCAAGAAGCAAGTAGTGCTATGCCTGCGGATCATTTGGTTTCTGTGATGCAAAAGGGTTATATTTTGCGTGGTCGTTTGCTTCGTCCCGCGAAGGTTTGTGTTTCCAAAGGTCTTAACGCCACCGTTTAAGGGGTGCACAAAGAACCTTTTTAAAAAAGAATAATAATCTTATCTTTATAACTTAATCAGGATTTATTTTCATGCCCTCATTTCACTGCATCACTTACGGATGCCAAATGAATGTCAACGACAGCGCTTGGGTGGCTCGTTCCTTAGTGGGAATGGGCTGGCAAGAATCCGCCATGGAAGAGGCGGATTTTGTCTTTATGAACACGTGTTCCGTGCGCGAAAAACCTCAGCATAAAGTGCTGAGTATGCTTGGCATTATTCGTGATGTCAACCCTAAAGCAAGCGTGGCCGTCGCAGGCTGTGTAGCCCAACAAATGGGAGAAAAGCTTTGGGAGAAAAACGCCCATGTGCGTTTGGTGGTGGGGAGCGATCATATTGCGGCGGTGCCGAAAGCCTTTGCACGTCTTGAAAAAAATCCCCGTTTGCGCCTTTCCTATTTAAAATTCACAGAAGAATTTCCCGATAGAAATTCAGGGCTTATGGATTTCAAACAAGTGGAAATTCTTCCCACGGGCGCACCCGATACTCATCTCAAAAGTAATGACACCCGTGCTTTTATCAATATTATGCAAGGTTGCGACAATTTTTGCGCTTATTGTATTGTTCCGTACACCAGAGGGCCGAGAAAATCCCGTGCCACTTCTTCCATTATCGAAGAGTGTCAAGACTGGCTTGCAAGGGGCACTAAAGATTTGACCTTGCTTGGCCAAAATGTCAACGTTTTCGGACAAGACAGCGGGGGAGACGGCACCTCTTTTGTGGATTTACTCTACAAAATAGCGGACCTTGACGGCGTGCGTCGCTTGCATATGGTGACCCCTCACCCAAGGGATTTTTTAGACGGCACAGTGCAGGCCTATAAGGATTTATCCGTGCTTTCTCCGCGCTTACATCTTCCTTTGCAAGCAGGCTCCGACAATGTGCTTAAAAGCATGGGGCGTGGCTACACCAATACGCAGTTTTTGCGCATAGTGGAAAAACTAAAAAATGCGCGTCCTGATATAGCTCTTTCTACGGATTTAATCGTGGGCTTTCCGGGGGAAACCGAGGAAGATTTTAAAGAAACTTTGCGCATGGTGAAAGAAGTTGGTTTTATCGCTTCTTTCTCCTTTATCTATTCAGACAGACCGGGCACAAGGGCTTCTAAAATGAGCGATAAAATCCCTCAGGCGGTTCAGCTTGAGCGTTTAAATCGCCTTATCGCCTTGCAAAATGAACTGGGTGAAGCGTGGCTCAAAAGCCTTGAAAACGTGGAAACCGAAGTTCTTTTGGAAGCTCCCAGTAAAAAGCCCAAATATACCGAAATCACCGACAGCCCAAGCCAGCTTTCCGCCGAAGAAATCAAGCAACGTTTGCAAGCCGAAGAAATGGCTTTGCAAAATAACGATTTGGCTGATGAACTTGATGCACCTAAGGGGCATGGTGCGGGCAGTCATGCCGATTGTGCCGACAGAGAGTCAAGCGAAGCAAAAGGCGCTGTATTGAATCAAGAATTATCTCCTACGCAAAGCTGGCAAGGCCACGATGTGTGGGGGAACACCGTCAATGTGCTTATTCCCACAGATCAAAACCATAAAGCCGGCGATATTGTGCCTGTTCGCATACAATTAGCCAAAAAACATTCACTTCTTGCCAATATTTTATAGGAGCATTTTTATGAATACCACAGCCGAACTCTTGGCAGAAGCCATCCGTTTTGAACACTGGGCACGCTTTCACTGTATGTACGAAGAAGCAAACACCCAAAGCGCCGAAGAAATGCAAAAGAAAAGCCCCATGGAAGTTCTTTTGGATACTTCCCGTGCTTATATACAAATTCCCGATGTCTTGGTAGAGACCTGTGCCGAAGAAGTGCCTGCACTCGTGCCTTTGCTTAACCGCATCCAAGGTACAGAAATTTCCCTTGATTCCGCAAGAGATCATATTTTAGGGTTTTTGCAAGAAAGTCTCAAACTCGATCAAGATGAATTTGCCAAAGAAGTGGAAAGTGTTTCCGCAAGCGCAAATTTCAATCACTTCTTAGATGTTTTTTACACCTTTGTACAAGAAGAAGCAGACGCCGAAGATGACGAACTTGAACAAAAAGAAAAAGAGCTGAGTGAAGAAGAATTTAAGGAATTTGTTGAAAACAAAAGCGTTCCCACCTACCTTACATGGACTGAAACTTTCAAGCTGTGGATGCAAGAAAAAGGTTTGGAATATAATTTAGGTTAAGAGATTTTTAAGTTTTTTAGAGATTTTGTCGGGGGAGGGAGAACCTATTTTTTGAAAAAAATAGAAAAATAGGGTTCTCCCTCCCCCAAACC
>CAYJHY010000322.1:223-2547 GCA_964369875.1 uncultured Mailhella sp. | reverse complement strand
TCTATAATGTCAACCTTATCCCCCAAACGCTCTTTGGCAAGCTCGGCAAAACTTAAGGGAACACGGTGCATAGATAAGCTCCCCTGAGGGGTAAGACATCGAGGTTCAACAGGACTACCAATTTCAATATCCATAGGATTATATGATTTTTCTAAAGGGGGAAGGTGCCCTAAAATATCAAAATCAAAATCATTCCAATTCCCTATGGGAGACCAATAACATTGAATGGGACTAGCTTGCTTTATAATCGCTACATTTTCTATAAATGCTACAGACAAATTATAGTGAGCAGCCCAGCCCCAGACATTGGTAAAAGTAAAGTCGGCTGACTTTTCCGGGCTTTTGGCTCTGATAGCTTCGTAATCATTTTTTAGATCAAGGCTAATGGGAATAAAATCAAAATTCATATATACTCCAAAATTAAAACTTCTGTTTTTTCTTAGACATAGCATATTTCGGCCAGTTTTTTGTCAGAAATATGTAAAACATGGCGCTTGCTTGGATAGCCATGGAAATAAACATAGCAACATAAACCCCGTTGGGGCCATAGCCCAAATAATGAGCTAAAAACCACGCTCCGGGGAGACGAATAAGCCAGATGCAAATAGGATTGGTGAAAAGCGCGTAAATTGTTGCGCCCGCTCCTGTAAAAATACCGCTCACCACAAGACCGGCGACTGTAAAAGGCGTTGAAGCGATATTAATAACCAAATAATTGATAATATTTTGCTTAGTGTCGGGATCATCAGAAAAAATTGCCGCTAAAACTTCCACAAATGGCCACATGCAAAGTCCGACTAAAGACATAAGTACAGAACCAAAAATAATAATTGCTAAGCCAAGGTTTTTAGCTTCTTGTACTTTGCCAGCGCCAAGGGCATTACCAACCATAATGGCGGCGGTGACATTAAAGGCTACAGCCGGCATAAAAAGAATACTTTCAAGTCGCATTCCCGATGTAAGACCGGCTACAGCGGTTACACTGTTTGGTAAAGCGGCCATAACACCAAACAATGTAAGATAACCAAGCTGCCATAAGCTTTGCATAGTGATAGCTGGAAGCGCTACTTTGAAAAGGTAAGGAGCGGCTTTTTTTGTCCATGAAAACGGAGGAATAATTCGTTTTTCAATCAAATGTTTTTTAAACATACAAAATAACGATAAACTCGCCCCAATACAAACGCAACTAAGCGTTGTCATAGCAATACCAAGCCCCCCAAAAGATGGAAAGCCAAAGTATCCAAGACCAAAAGCTAAATTTCCAAAAACATTAAGCACCGTAATAATAGCTACAATATAAAGTGGTGTTGTCACGTTACCGTTGGCGCGAAATAAAATAGCACCAAGATAAAGCATATATTGCGCAGGCATACCCAGAAACGTAAATGTCAAAAAGGTGATAGATAGTTCTAAAATATTTTCGGGAACTTGTAAGGCTGATAAAATAGAATATCGAAACGAATATCCTAAAAAAGCGATAATAACAGACATACAAACGGCAAAAGCAAGCACAAATCCCGTATATCGCTTAGCCCTTCGTAAATTTTTTGCTCCGATGGATTGACTGACAGCAGCCATAGCCCCCGACCCTAAAGAAGTCCCTATGACCATAAACAAGGCCTGCAACTGGGCTGAAAATCCAATAGAGGCTTGAACGTCGGAGTTAAGCTGGCCTGCAGTCCACATATCCGTTAATGCAATGGCAGTGGTACAAAGCATCATTACAGTTTGTGGCCATACCAATGACCAAATGGAAGCATACGGTATTTCACGCACAAACTTCTTCGTTTCCGCAATATTCATACTTTGTCCTGTTTTTTAATTTTTTGTTTAAGTTGGGGGAGGGAAAACCCCTTTTGTGTACAAAAGGGAGTTTTCCCTCCCCCAAACCCCCTCCCTTTCCTCAAAAAACTTTAAACTCTAATAAAGTTTTATAAATTAGAATAAAGTGCCAAAATAAAATGGGACATGGAAGAAAATTTTATCTCTTGCAAAGAAATAGTCGTTTTTCAATAATAGTCAAGTTGATTATTTCTTTTTAAAAAAAGTATAGGATATAATTCAAATTATATCCTATGCAGATTTAGTGAACAAAAGCGAACCTATTTAATATTAAAGTTTTTTGGGGAAAAGGGGTGGGGTTTGGGGAGGGGAAAAACGCTTTTTTGTTTGACCGAGCAGATGACGCTCGGGACTACATCCGTGTAGTCCGCTCGCTTTCACTCACAAAAAGCGTGGTTTTTGTTTCGTTCACACTGCGTGGCTCTGCATATCCTATGCAGATTTAGTGAACAAAAGCGAACCTATTTAATATTAAAGTTTTT
>CAYJHY010000322.1:0-123 GCA_964369875.1 uncultured Mailhella sp. | reverse complement strand
GTTTCGTTCACACTGCGTGGCTCTGCATATCCTATGCAGATTTAGTGAACAAAAGTGAACCTATTTAGTATTAAAGTTTTTTTGGGAAAAGGGGTGGGGTTTGGGGAGGGGAAAAACGCTTTT
>CAYJHY010000321.1:0-2558 GCA_964369875.1 uncultured Mailhella sp. | reverse complement strand
TTTTTGTAGGAAATGAAAATACTTTACAGAAACAAAAGTTTAAAATTATGGTTTTTCAGGAAGGGGGAGTTTGAGGGGGAAACCTCATTTTGACCTTCAAAATGGGGTTTCCCCTTCAAAAAATCCTAACCTAAAAAATAATTCAAAAAATTAAAGAGACTCTACACCACCAAAGAGGGCATAACGGGTTTCCATGTAATCCATAAGGCCTTCGGGGGCGCCTTCTTTGCCCATGCCACTTTCTTTGATACCGCCGAAGGGCACTTCTGTCATGGCGAGGATGGCGTCGTTAATGCCGACCATGCCAAACTCAAGTTCTTCGGACATACGCCAAGAACGAGCCATATCGTTTGTCATAACGTAGGCGGCAAGGCCGACTTGGCAATCATTGGCAATAGCAATAGCTTCTGCTTCGGTTTCGAAGGTCATAATTGCCGCTACGGGGCCAAAGATTTCCTCACGGAAAATACGCATTTCTTTGGTCAAACCTGTTAGAAGGGTTGGCTCATAAAATAAACCACCGAGGGCGTGGCGTTTACCGCCAATTAAAATTTTTGCACCTTTTGATACTGCGTCTTCAATCAAGGCTTCTACTTTGCTAACGGCTTGTTCGTTGATCATGGGGCCGATGGTGACGCCTTCTTCAAGACCATTTCCAACTTTAAAAGCATTGATTTGTTCAGAGTAGGCTTTGATAAAATCGTCTACAATGCCTTTTTGGACTAAAAAGCGGTTGGCGCAAATACAAGTTTGCCCTGCATTTCTGAATTTACAACCGACAGCGGCAGGAATGGTATGTTTTAAGTTTGCGTCGTCAAAAATAATAAAGGGTGCGTTTCCGCCAAGCTCCATGGAAAGACGTTTCATGGTAACGGCTGATTGTGCCATCAGGGTTTTACCCACCGGGGTTGAGCCTGTGAAACTGATTTTACGCACGATGGGGTTTGCGCATGCCTCTTTACCGATGGCAACCGCATCCCCTGAAATTACGTTTACAACGCCTTTAGGAATTCCGGCTTCTTCTGCTAATTTAACCAAAGCGAAAGCACTGTATGGAGTATAGGCAGGAGCTTTGATAACCATAGTACAACCGGCGGCAAGGGCAGGAGCTACTTTTCTGGTAATAAGGGAGGAGGGGAAATTCCAAGGAGTAATCGCAAAAACCACACCAACGGGTGCCATATGGGTGATGGGGCGAACGTTTGCTCTTGGCTGTGGGATAACTCTGCCGTAAGCACGTTTCGCTTCTTCGGCATACCATGGAAAATAGGAAGCTCCGATGCCAATTTCTGCAACAGATTCGGCAAGGGGTTTACCTTGTTCAAGGGTGAGAATACGCGCAAGAGTTTGCTTGTTTGCCTCGATAAGGTCAAACCATTTAATGAGGTAGGCACCACGTTCTTTTGCGGTTAATTTCTTCCAACTTTTAAACGCTACTTGCGCCGCCTCAATAGCTCTTTTTGTTTCGGCGGCGCCACAGTTGGGCACGGAACCGATACATTCGCCTGTGGCAGGATTGAAAATATCTTCGGTTGACTTGTCATCGGCAATAATCCATTCACCGTTGATATAACATTTAGAAATAAATAAATCCTTGTTTTCCAACTTATCCATGGTATCTCCTTATGATCGTATAGTATTTTGTTTTTAAGTTTTTTGGGGGAAAATTTTTTGCCTAACCACTGACGCCAGTTTCGTTTTACTCAACATGGCTGGGAATTGTTCCCCCAAATCCCCTTCAAAAAACTTTAAAATTTAAAAATATAGTCTATTAAAAAATAACATATGACTCGTAATAATTAGGAGCTGATAAAATTTATATTAATGCAACATTACATAATTATTTTGTTTTTACAAATATAATTTTTGTTTGTAAACTTAAAGTAAAATGCCATAACGCACTATAAGGTAAATTGTATGTGAAGTCTATAGAGATTATTTCTGCTAGCTTTGAATGTTCCCGTTTTTGCTTGGAGCTATGCTGAATTTGTGAGCGTACAAGGCAAACAGTGAACAACCTCCTGAAAATGCAATGCCGATTAAAGTCAGTTCTTGAATTTTTGTAAAATTTGACAAGAGTCCCAGAGCACTGCCACCAACAATAGCCACAAGAAGAATATTGAGATTAAGTGTTTTTTTATTATGGCAGAGAAGGGCGCAAGCAAGAGGAATAACCACACCGGGAACGTAAACTGAATAAGAAGCAAAAAGAAGACCGATAATATTGGATTTAAAAAGAGCCAACACAAGAGCCACAAGCCCTATTGTAAGTGTAAGCAATCGAATGGTTTTAACGTTTTTACTTTGCAAAATATCGTGGCTTACAATGGTTGCCGTGCTTAAAAGGCAAGTATCGGCAGATGAAATAAGAGCAGACACAAGGCCAAGAGCCAGTAAAATAGCGAGGGGAGTAGGCAAATAGTTTTTAATCAAGCCAATCAAAGCATTTTCATTACCTTGCATGCCTAAATCCAAAGCAAAATCAGCGATAAAGCTGATAAGTAAAGCAAAACCAAGAAGAATAAAAGAGGCCACAAAAGTAGAAACTTGTGCTACCT
>CAYJHY010000320.1:0-2562 GCA_964369875.1 uncultured Mailhella sp. | reverse complement strand
GCGCTTGAAAAATCCATGTCAGAAATCGCCGATACCGGTAATATGAAAATAGAAATCTCCAATGATTTATACTCAGATGACGAAGTGGGGCGCATTGCGCTTGTTGCAAACAAAATGAAAGTCATGCTCCTTGAGTATTCCTTTAATGATACGTTGACAGGTGGTTTGAATACAAAAGCCTATCACGAAGAACTGATTGACATGTTTGCAGAAGAAGAAAGCACAAAGAACATTTGGTGTGTCATTGCCGATATGAACAACTTGAAGCTTATCAATGACGAATTGGGACACATGGAAGGAGATAACGCAATCCGTAACTCTTACTATTCTCTCAACGAACATTTCAAAGCATATGGTAAAAGCTTTCGTGTCGGGGGTGATGAATTTGTCTGTCTTCTGTCGAACTGTACTAAAGAAGACGTAGAAAAAGCAATTACAGCGATCTCTACACAGCTTGAAAAATCAAATAACAATGCTGAATATAAATTCTCTCTTGCCTTTGGCTATGAGCAGTTCATAGGGCGTACCCTGTTTGAATACAACGAGTTTTTCAAAATTGTTGACAAAAAGATGTATGAAAATAAACTTGCAAGCAAACAGTCAAGGTTGAATGCTCGAGTAATCAATCAGCTAAAAAAGTAACAGATTTGTAAGTAGCAAAACGACACACCGGTCGGTTTTATGTAAAAAAAGTAATGGTCTCAAAAAAAGAGAGAAAAGAATCCCCTTGTTCTTTTCTCTCTTTTTTTGACTACATCTTATTACCTAACTGTTTAACTTCTTACCCTTACCCTTCAAAAATACTTATGAATTTAGCAGATTCAATTACGCCCTAAAACTTTTGAAGTATATCCAATAAAAAATAATTCTGTCAATAATCAACCGCTCACGTTATTCTAATTTACGTATTCGTGGGAGATGGAAAACCCTTTTGTATACAAATAAAGTTTTCCATCTTTATAAAAAGAGCATCCCCTCCTCTTTCCTTAAAAAACTTTAATCATGAGACGTTCTAAATTTATAGTAAGAATACTTTTTACTATATCCTACTTTTAGGACTAAGCAAGTTGGAATGGCGGGTTTAAACACTTCTTTGGAGATGGCGTCATTGACGCTTAAAAGTGCGAATAGAGTGAGCTTTGATAACTCGCTAAATGAGTTTTTTTGAATATTACTATGGATTAGAGTGTGTTCAATAGTTGATAATTATTGAAAAGGCTTTATACAAAAAAAACCACCTACTATAGAAGTAGGTGGGGAAGTAAATAATAATGTAACAGCTAATTACTTATTGTTACGGCGACGCTTTACCAAGCCAAGACCTGCCAAACCTAAGCCTGTAAGAAGCATAGTTGCCGGTTCTGGAGTTGGTGCGGGGGGAGGTGTTACTTCAGTATTTGTAATTGAGAACACACCGCTGATTTGGTAATCACCTTCATTATCTTTAGCACCAAGAAAGAATTCACTGTTATCTTCACCAACAACATATTCACTATAATTATTGTTCATTGTATCTTCATTAATCGCCCAACCACTATAAAGGTTTGGATCTCCTTCAGCACCCGGCAAAGTTACCAAAGCTCTATCATCAACAAACAAACCTACACCGGTGATACCATACTTAAAACCGTCGTAAGTAATGGCGGTTGCACCCCTAGTGGATACTTCAGAGTTGTTATAGTAAATATAAGCGGTTTGTGCTGTGGCATCATAAAAAGTATATAATGGCATAGTATATGTGATGTCCATAAACACACCGGGATTCTCAACAGATTCTACTCTATAAGAGAAAGTTAAATCAGCCAATTTCGTAGCCGAAGTATTTACCAGTGGGGCATCTGATGTTGTTTGATTCAAAAGAGCGTCATTATTTTCTGAGTTTGCGGAAGTGTCATTACCGCTAAAAGTCAAATCCCCGGCAGATCCACCGTTTGGAGCAATAGTAACATTATAGGTACCGGAGTTAAAGTTCATTTGGTTTTTACCATTATCAGCTGTAGATACTGAAACAAAGTCTGTATTAAAATTTGTCAAAGAGACGGAAGTTAAATCGTATGCCCAATCTGTTAAAAGCGCTGCTTGTGCTTGCGCTACGCCAAATACCAATGTGAAACCTAGTGTAAGGCTAGTTAGAATTTTGTTAATTCTCATTATATGTTCTCCTAAAATGAACTAGAACTATCTTTATGCAGTATTTGTGCCAAAAGTGTATTTATTTGATTTTACACGCAAAACAAAAAAACTTAATAACTAGTGTAAAAGATAGTGTAAAAAAGTCCGACAGAAGTGTCGAGATTTTTTACATTGTCTTTTGCGATTTTCTTACACACTGTTTAGAAAAATGGTCGATTTGTAATTCTCTTAAAAATTAGAGCATGACAAATTTTGAGTTTTCATATAAATTTTTTTGAAAGAAGGTGGGTGGAAAACATTTTTTTGTTAATAAAAAAAGTTTTCCATTCCCAAAAAAATGAAATCAAATTCAAGCGGAATGTGAGGCTGTATGAATTATTATATACCTGTTGCGAGTGCAAGCCAAATGCAAGAAATGGATAAAAAATG
>CAYJHY010000319.1:0-2569 GCA_964369875.1 uncultured Mailhella sp. | reverse complement strand
AGGGAGCGAGTCCTACTTTTGAGAGGAGCGCAATAAAGCTTTTTATGGCGATAAAAGCAGAAACAAAGGCTACGAGGGTACCCACAAAGAGTGGGAGAATGTGTTCTTGTCCCAAGAATTGATAGGATTTATAAAGGTCAAAAAAGGCGGCGCCAAAGATAATAGGAACAGCGGCGATGAAGGAGTATTCTGCCGCGACTTCTTTTTTAAGTCCGAGGAGCATACCACCAACGATAGTGGAGGCGGAGCGAGAAAAGCCGGGCCATAGCGCCAAACATTGAAAACAACCTATTCCCAGTGCGGTGAGAGGGTTTATTTCATCAAGACTGTTATATTTGGGTTTTGTTTGAAATTTTTGTGCAAAAAGCATCAGTATTCCGCCTACCAGAAGGGCAAGAGCCACACTTTGGGCTGAGAACAAGCTTTTAATGGAGGAATGTAGTAAAAAACCTAAAAATGCCCCCGGAAAGGTAGTGAGTATTAGGAGAAGAATACCGCGTAATCCGCTGAAATTTGAGGCGTTATCTTCATTTTTTTTGGGGAATAATAAATGCCAAAATCTTGAAAAATAGCATGCTACCACGGCCAACATAGCGCCTACTTGGATGACAACTTCAAAGGTTTCGCTAAAATCTCCTGACAGGCCAAGAAATTCACCTGTTAAAATGAGGTGTCCTGTAGAAGATACTGGCAAAAACTCCGTTAATCCTTCTACCAAGCCTAAAATTGAGGCATCCAATATTGACATCATGAAGCGTTCCCCTTACGATAAAGGCTTATAAAAATTGTTAAATTAAGATTATATATTTCGGTTCAATCACTCGGGTAAGTTTCTAAACTAATTTTGTATCTTGGCAAAAAAAACGAATTTTTTATGATGGGAATGTACATTAAACTTACATGACCTGAGTAAAAAATAAGTTTAACGCAGTACATAAATGCAAAGGAGTAATTTAGAAAACATAGCCTAGAAAATTAACCTAGCGTATTTCCTTTATATTCTCAATCAATTTTTTATAAAAAAAAGAGCTGTCGAAACAGCTCTTTTATATACTCAGAAAACCTGTAACTCGAAAATTCTTCGAGTCAACTATTACTCTTACAACGTTTTGTCATTAGCCTATTCGCCAAGACATTTGAAAGCTTTTCTGGTTGCTCCGCAAATAGGACATTTCCATTCTTCAGGCAAGTCTTCAAACTTAATACCTTTTTCGATTTTACCTTTTCTGTCACCCTTATCGGGATTGTAGATAAAACCACAATTCACAACCTGACAAATCCACATTTCATTTGCTTCAGCCATAAATTACCCCATTCTACTGGTAAAATGTGCTTGAGGATGTGCACAGGCGGGACACTCATGAGGCGCTTCTGCTCCGTTGTGCACATAGCCACAGTTAAGACATCGCCATTTAGGCGCGCCTTTGAAAACTGTTCCTGACTCTAAATGCTGTAAAAACTCCAAAAAGCGTTCTTCGTGGGCGAGTTCGGCAATACCGATATGTCTCATAACATCTGCAATTTCACCAAATCCTTCTTCATCGGCGATTTTTGCAAAACTTGGATACATGTCGGTATGCTCATGATTTTCACCGGCAGCGGCCGCTCTGAGGTTTTGTTCTGTTGTTCCGACAATACCGGCAGGGAAAGCGGCTACTATTTCCACTTCCCCACCTTCTAGAAATTTAAACAAACGTTTTGCGTGCTCTTTTTCTTGACTTGCAATCTGTTCAAAGGCGTTAGACATTTCTACATAGCCTTCTTTCTTAGCCACACTGGCGTAATAGGTATAACGATTACGCGCTTGTGACTCACCTGCAAAAGCAGTTAATAAGTTTTTCTCTGTTTTTGTACCTTTCAATGAATTCATGATTCCTCCGATTAAAAATGAGTAATTCTAAACTAGCGAAAAAAAACACTAAAACCATAAAAACTATTATTGGAAAGCAAGCACTTCATCAATAAAATAACTGGGGTGTATTTCTAAATTAAATTAATTTTGTATTTTGGCAAGGAAAACAAATTTTTTACGATGGGAGTGTACATTAAACGTACATGACCTGAGTAAAAAATGAGTTTGACGCTGTCTATAAATGCAAAAGGAATAATTTAGGAATATACATTAAGCGGTTTGCCCTTTTAAATTATCGATAGCCATGTCTTCTTGAATGCTCACTTGAGAGTTTTGCCTACAAGTGGGGCATATGCCTTCATAGGCAATTTGAACATTCAAAATGGTATACCCATTCACCAAAACATTTTTTGGCGTTGCAACGGACATATCCATGGATGAAATATCTCCCACATTACCGCAAACCACGCAACGAACATGGTAGTGTGGAGTAATATTAGCATCATAACGACGTGTAGAACCTGCTGTTTCGAGCTTTAGAATTTGTTTGTTTTCTGCAAGCAAATCTAAATTTCTGTAAACTGTTCCCAAACTTATATGCGGAAGTCTTTCTTTTACCATGCTGTAAATCTCATCCGCAGTGGGATGTGAGCATACTTTTGAAAGTTCTTCCAGAATGATCCTACGTTGCTTTGTCATTCTACTTTGCGTCTTTGT
>CAYJHY010000318.1:0-2587 GCA_964369875.1 uncultured Mailhella sp. | reverse complement strand
CCGAAAATAAACATACTGACAGTGACAGAAATTTGGGACAGGTCTGTGGAAAAATGTTCAGCAATGAGAGGCATAGACGATAAATAGGTGTCGATACCAAAAGGAGGAATAGTACCTAGACTTGCAATAAAAAAAATCATTAAAGGACTTACGGTTTTATGCATGGGAATTCTCTGGTGTAATGTAAAAAGAGTAAAATAAACGATGAAAGCTAACCTAGCTCTTAAAGGAATTTAGTACAAGAAAATAATAATGAATTTATAAATTTTAGTATGTATGATAAATAGTGGTTTATTTTTTCATGGTCAGATCGGGAAAAAGCTGAGGGTGTTGGCCGAAATTATAATGTATGCCCTAATGCTTATGAAAAATATGCCGATTTAAGTTTAACGTCTTAAAAACCAAAAAAATGATAATTTTTGGATTTTGACGCTGAAAAATCTATAAAATGTTAAACAAAAGTTTTATGATTGACTTTTTCGTGATTTGTAAGTAATTTTTGTAAAATTATAAGGTATTAGAGTGTTTCTCATAAAAAATATTTCTGTCAATGCTCTAAACACTTCAATGGAATTTTGCGACAAAGTTAGAATGTTCCATAATTAATAGCTACAGTTTTTGTTTAGATGAATTTTAAATGAAAATGTTAACAAAAGGGGTCGGTTATGACAAGTAAATTGCGGATTATCTTCGGCTTTGGAATATTAGCCTTAATGACGGTAATCTTGTCCTTTTTTAGCTACTTTGCTTCACGTCAAACGCTTACAGATTTAGAACAGTTTGTAAAAAGTGATAAGGCCGATAGCCTGACTTTTCAAATTGAAATTCAGATGTCTAAAATAAATGAACATTTAGAATTGTACATAAGCGAAAATAAATCCGTTGACAAACAGCTTGTGATTGAACATGCCGATAAGGTTATTTCCTTGTATCGCGATCTTTTGGCGGTGACACCAAAAGAAAGTGTGTCAAGAGTGCAAGAAGCTCTCGGTACTATGCAGTCTTATAAAAGTGTTTTGACAGAAATTGTCAATGATACCGGAGAGTTTTATAATGTATATAACAACCGATTCTTGCCTGCTTTAGGAGGTTTTAAAGATGTTGTTAAGGAAATTTCTGATGTAAGTTATTTGGCACACGATATCGTCGTTTTTAAAACGTCCATGGAAATGCAAAATGAAATAACTGTTCTTCTTGAAAATATGCTTTCTTTCCTACTTTCACAACAAAAAGCCTATCTTACCCCCATTGAACAGAGTATGAAAAATATTCAAGTTGAAATGGACGAGATAAAAGTTTTGGAATTCAATGAAGACACCAAAGCCTTATATCAAAGATTGTTGGTTAATTACGAAGAAGCTGCTAAGTCCGTTGCAAGTTTACAAACCATTGCTAAAGCGATTTTGCATGATCATTCTATTCTTCCGGAAAAACAACAAACAGTTGTGACAAGCACGGCTCTTGTCAGTAAACAAGCACATGACAATGCCAGTAAAACACTAAACGGCGTCGTAGAAAAAAATAAAGACGCCTCTTCTCAAAATTTGATTTTCTCCATAATTTGTGTGCTTCTTAGTATTGTTATTGCCGGCTTTATTTGTATATCTTTGGCAAAAACGCTCAATAAACTTGCTTTGTCTGCACAAAATATTGCTCGAGGTGTTTTTGATCAAAAAATCGATATAAAAGAAAAAGGTGAAATTGGGCAAATCGTAGCAGGTATGGATGAAATAGCAAAAGAATTTTCTCTTCTCATTGCGTCTTGCCGTGAAACTGCGAATAATATTTCCAGTGGTTCCCTTGCGGCTCGCATGAATGAAAAAGATTTTGACGGAGGCTACAAAAATCTTGCGGAAGCTATTAATATTGTTGCCAATTGCTACACCAAATATATTGAATTTTTACCCACAGGAGTTTTTACTGCACGGCCGGACAACACGGTTGTGTATATGAATGAAACTGCCAAGAAAATGATTGGGCAAAGCGCTGTTGAAGGAAGACGTTGTGCTGAGTTGTTTAAGGCCAATACATGTGGCGATAAATCAACTTGTCTTGGTTGCAGAAGTATAACAAAAAATGGACCTATCATTGATATAGCAAAATGTCAAAACGGGGATACTACCCTAACGCTTGATGTGTTCGCGATTCCAATCAACGATCTTGATGGTAAGGTTGTCGGCTATTTGGAAATTATAACCGACATGACTCCGATGGTAGCCCAAACAGAAGCCATAAAAGCAATTTCTGATCATGCAAGCGGTGTGGCCATGCGTGTTGCTTCTGCGGCAGAAGAACTATCTGCTCAAACCGATAACCTTGTACACGGTGCAAGTTTACAAAAAGAGCGCGTGGAAAATACTTCGGCGGCTATGACGCAAATGAACTCTTCTGTTGTGGAAATTGCAAGAAGTGCCTCCATAACGGCAGAACAAAGCCACAGCGTTCGAAGTAAGGCACAAGAAGGTATCGTAACTTTAGGTAAAATGACCGAGTCTATGACCTCACTAACTAATTCTTCCGAAAATCTTAAAGCAAATATGGCGCAACTTGATGAACTTGCCGAAGGTATTGACAGTGTTATCAATGT
>CAYJHY010000317.1:0-2590 GCA_964369875.1 uncultured Mailhella sp. | reverse complement strand
TGGTTCTTGTTTCGTTCGCACTGCGTGGCTTGCCACGTCCTGTGGCAATTCAAAAAGCGTTTTTCCCTCCCCCAAACCCCCTCCCTTTTCCAAAAAAAACTTTATCAGTAAATGTTGTCATAGGACAATGGCAAACGTAAACAGACTGAGAGGGGATTTGAAATTTAGAAAAACATCCTAGCAAGATAGATAAAATTAGTAAATAATTAAGTATCGTGAAATTTTGGGAGGTTTTTTGTACTATTTACTATTTTAAAATATAAAAAAACAGGCGAGAAGAAATACTTCTCGCCTGTTAAATGTCATTTAGATAACATTATGCAGTTGCAAGTTCGAAAGGAACAATGTGTACACGCTTGTGTTCTCTGCGTTTACGTACAAATGTTTCGTACTTTACAGTACCTTCGATTTTTGCAAACAAGGTAAAGTCACGACCCATACCTACATTATTCCCTGGGAAAATGCGGGTTCCGAGTTGACGAACCAAAATGTTTCCGGCAAGAACTTTTTGACCACCGAAGCGTTTCACTCCGCGTCTTTGTCCTTCACTATCACGACCGTTACGGGAACTCCCGCCTGCTTTCTTATGAGCCATGGTAAACTCCTCTTTATGCTACACTGATGCCCGTAATGGTAAGGGCAGTATAATCTTGACGATGACCTTGGGTTTTACGATAACCCTTGCGGCGGTTTTTCTTGAAAACAATAATTTTCTCGCCACGTCCGTGTTCAAGTACCTTAGCAGTTACTTTAGCGCCTTCGATATAAGGGGCGCCAAATTTTGCGGAACCGTCACTGCACATAACCACACGGTCAAACACAACTTCACTGTCAACTTCAACAGCAAGTTTGTCAATAACGATTTTATTACCTTCTTGAATGCGGAATTGTTTTCCACAAGTTTCTATAATAGCGTACATTCTGACCTCCGAAGAAAAGAGAAATGAAAATAGCCGACCTTTTAGAAAGAGTCAAGTTTTATTTTCCCTTTTTTCGATTTTGAGAAATAAATTAAGCCCTCATGGGCATTGGTTGTTTAGCACGAAGCTTATAAAATCGATGCGCAAATTCATTCTTTCAGAAGGTTACGGGTACCAAAAGAAATCCTTGTCAATCGTCCATCAGATTGCTGAAAATCAATTTTAATGATGGTCGAGATGTTCGCCTTTTTTAATGCGAAACGCAATGAGGTAAATCATGAATATAAAATAGCCAAAAATAAAACAAGCTCCAAACCAAGCGCTTGGGCTCGCATGCATAATATTTTCGATAAAACTACTTGTCATGTCGACCTCCGTGTTTGTATGTGTTAATGGGTAAGAGAAACACAAAGTGAAGAGATATTGCCTTAATTTTTATGGATAGTCAAGGAAAATAGAGGGAAAATTTTTGAAAAAATAAGAAAAAAATTGAGAAAAATTAAAGCTTAAAAATAGTTTTTCCCTCCCCCAATTAAACAACTAATCCAAATTAATCTCTTTTGAATTCTAAAATTCTGCCGTTTGACGCATCTATTTCGAACTCATATTTTGCACCTTTGGTGTAAACGGTAACGTCGTAAATAGCAAAACCGTCTTCGATTTCAAAATCGACTGATGAGCGGCGCACGTTGTTCATGTTGACATTAAGGTGATCGTAGGCGATACGTTTTGCTTTTTCTTGACTGATGTAGCTCTGTGGTTTATGCACAGGGGACGGATGATGCGAGCGTTTTTTGCTGAAATCGGTTACTTTACCTGTTCGGGCATTGATTTCGTAATCGTATTCGGTTTCGTTATGAAAAAACTCAAGCTCGTATTCGGGTCTGTTATCGTCGTTATCGAGTTCAATTTTTGAAAAGTAAACGCCTTGTGCGCGGATTCTTGCGTGTTGAAGAGCAATTTGTTTGGCTTGCTCAACGCTGATAAGGTGATGTTGTTCTTCTCTGCGGGGCGATCTGGCGTCTGCGCTTTCCACCATGCTTGAGGTGCCTAACAGGGTAAGACCCACAAGCAATGCACTTGTTTTTGATATATTTTTTATCATGTACTCTCCTAAATATATTCTAATTGGTTTATTTTATTAAAGATTATAGCTACTAAATTATTATTAGTAGTGTTTATCACATTATCTTATGATGATTTTTTTGTCAAATTTCCTTGTTGTAAAAAAAGCCCACAGTATGGTGTACTATGAGCTTTGAGTATTTTATACTTTATATATGGATAGAGAACATTTTTCATATACTTTGAGAACATAATATAATTGTTTGCCAAAAGTAAAAAATAAAATATATGTTTTTTCTGGAAGGGGGAGGGTTTCCTCCTCCCAAAATTCTTGTCTCAAGTGAAAAGTATTCTCAAGCTTACCTGATGCTTTTACGCATCCAACCGTATTCAGCTTTCGCATTCTTTTTGGTTTGATACCCAAGAACGAAGATTGAAACTATGGAACCAATAAACCATACGATTAGGAGTTGGAAGATAGTGGGTGAAAACGATCTACCGGTAAATAAGCCATAGTAAACGACAGCGATAAGGCTGAAAAACAAAGACCAACCTGCGAGGCTATGAAGCCCACCTTTTTTAATTGTCATTTGCACATGATGTTC
>CAYJHY010000316.1:0-2595 GCA_964369875.1 uncultured Mailhella sp. | reverse complement strand
ACCCGAAAATATCATGGACTTTTGGTTGTTAAATCAAGCGAGCCCGCAGGGCGCTTCGTGCTTCTTTCCGGCGTTGAAGACTCTCTTTTGATAGGCGGTGCGGAAGCGGCACTGTCTTGCCGTAAACATCCTGACGTGTATTACCCGTGCGGACACGATTTTGTGCACGAAGTCACCCTAGGTAATATTCCTACCTTTGTTTATCGTTTTGGCGACGTCTATATTAAACGCGAAATTATGATGCTTGATAAGCAAGATGTCACTTTGATGCGTTATTCCTTGGAATGCGACAATGCTAAGGATTTTTGTGAGCAGGTGGGAGCAGCACGTTTAAGAATAAAGCCTTTGCTTGCCTACCGCAATATGCACGCGCTCGCTTCAGCCAATATTGATTTTCAGGTAAAAACATGGCCTGAAAAAAATGGTTTTAGCATAAGACCGTATAATAGTTTACCGCCACTTTTTATGCAGGCAGATTTTCCCTTTGTTTTTCGTCCTTCTCCTGACTGGTATTATAATGTAGAGTATATGATAGAATCTTCTCGAGGTTTTGCAAACCATGAAGACTTATTCCAGCCGGGGGTTATGGATATAGATTTGCGCCCGGGGCAATCAGTGGTGATTTCGGCTTCAACGGAAGATGTAGTAACGAACCTTGGTGCGCTCAATGATCTGTGGCAAGCAGAAGAAAAACGCCGTGCCGAAAGAATTGCTTTGACGGAAAAACAAAATCCGCTTATGGCACACTTACAAAAAGAAGGCCAACGCTTTTTGGTACAGAATAAGGATCAGGGTGATGAAAAATCTATTGTGGCGGGGTATCACTGGTTTGACGCATGGGGAAGGGATACGTGTATTTCTCTTGCGGGCTTGACCTTTTTGTCAGGTCAAGATGAATTTGGTTGGCAGGTGCTTAACCGTTTGGCAAAAGAAGCGCGTGACGGTCAAATTCCCAATGTGTTTTCTGCCGATGGAAAACATTCTTATAATTGTGCAGATGCCTCCCTGTGGTTTAGTTTTGCCTCTCAAACGGCTTTTACATCTTCAGAAGATGCCCCCAAGCGTTTTCGTGAACATTGTTGGCCTTTCCTAAAAAGTGTTATCCAAAACTATGCTTCGGGAAATGTTCCCTATATTAATTGTGATGAGCAAGGCTTCTTACATGTTGGCACCAAACACACACAGCTTACTTGGATGGATGCAATGGTAAACGGACAAGCGGTTACCCCACGATATGGCTGTCCTGTTGAGATTAATGCTCTTTGGTATAATCTTTTGGCTTTTGCTCGCCAACTTGCCAAGCACTATGGTGAAAATCATCCCCATGAGCTTTGCCACCAGCGTTCTTTGGATAAGATGCGCAAAATATTTAAAGAACGTTTTTGGGTAGAACAAGAACATAGCTGTTACTTGGCTGACTGTTGGCGCCCCGGTGAAGTGGATGCAAGCTTGCGGCCCAATCAGCTCTTTGCTGTGGGTTTGCCCTATCCTATTTTGGAAGAAGAATACTGGGGAGATGTGGTGGAAAGTTGTCGAAATGCGCTCTTGACACCTTATGGTATGCGCACTCTTGCCCCCAGTGATTATAGATACCATTCTCTTTATAAAGGAAGTCCCGAAGAGCGTGACGGAGCCTATCATCAGGGCACTGTTTGGCCTTGGCCTCTTGGCATTTATGCCGATGCTCTTTTGCGTGGAGCGACGGATGTGCCAAGTGCAGTGCATGGATTTTTAGAAGAAATCCATCCGCTTCTCACCTCTCATTTAGTAGAAGCAGGGGTTGGCACCCTTTCTGAAATTTTTATGGCGGATCCTCCTTATTTGCCGGACGGTTGCATGGCTCAGGCATGGAGTGTTGCGGAAGTTATTCGTCTTTTCACTGTATTGCGTCAGGTTGCACCGGAAGTCGTAGAGGAATGGGAAGAAAAATTCACCACACCCGATATGGATATCACCTTTTAAGCGATTTTCTCTAATAGTACTTCAAAAGATGGAAAGGTAACAGGTTTTATGCGAGTTCTAATGTTTGGATGGGAGTTTCCACCTTATAAGAGTGGAGGTTTGGGGACGGCATGCTATGGCATGACACGCGCTTTGGCGGAAAAAGGAACGGAAGTTCTTTTTGTGCTCCCGTGCATGGAAGGGCAAGAGGAATTGACTTTGGCGAAGGGTTTGTCTTTGCGTCAAGCTTCGGGGACACGTATTTTTTGGGAAGAGGAAGTTGAGCATGAAAGCTTTGAAGAAAAAGTTCAGCGTGTAGCAACAAAAGGGAAAAGTGCAAAATCCACCCGTGCCGTTGAGAGTGAAGAAATTTTTTCTGACGCACAAACAAATTCTTCGGGGCAAGTGGTAAAACAGCTTTGGAAAGAGCGTTTACAAATGTACCCTATTCAATCGTTCTTACATGCCTATGCTACGGATGAAAGTTACGCCAAAGTACAAGAAGCTTTTCAAGAAAGCTATGTTGTGAGTCCTTCATCCTATATGTATGATCCATGCACTATGCCACTTACGTTTATGCAACAAGCATCTACTATGGTATCTGCGGAAACGGGTGAGCAACTTTGGCAAGTGGTTCGCGAAACCCAAAGAAAG
>CAYJHY010000315.1:0-2612 GCA_964369875.1 uncultured Mailhella sp. | reverse complement strand
AGGGGGAAACCCCATTTTTGAGGCAAAAATGAGGTTTCCCCCTCAAACTCCCCCTTCCTGAAAAACCAAATATTTATCTGTTTTTCCTTAAAAAGAACATTATATACCACTCCCAGTATGTTTGAAAAGTATTCTTAGGTTATGACTTTATAGCATTTTGTATTAACATTAGGTTTGATAGTCCAGTGAATATTCACATACAGTATGATATCTTTTATTAACTATCTATATTTTTACAAATTAAAGTTTTTTGTGGAAAGGGGGAGGGTTTGGGAGGGGGAAAACGCTATTTTTTTCAAAAAATAGGTTTTCCCCCTCCCAAAAATAACTCAAACTCAAATTCAAAAACAAAAAATCATTCAAAAATATTTTCAAGAGCAATTTTTATATTGGGATACTCAAAGAGAAAACCTTGATCGAGAAGGGCTTGCGGTATGGCTCTTTGTCCGCCAATCATGGTACTTTCTGCCATTTCACCGAACATAAGTTTTAGCATGGTTGCCGGCATGGGAATAGAGTAAGGGCGATCGATGGTGTTTGCAAGGGTAACAATGAATTCTTCCATGGTACAAGGGGCAGGGGCACTGAAATTGAACGCACCTTGGCATTTTTCATTTTCCATAAGAAAGGTAAGGGCAAGGCAAAGATCGTGAATATGAATCCATGAAAAGGCTTGTAAACCGCTTCCGGGGATACCGCCTGCATACATTTGAAAAGGTGGAAGAAGTTTTGCCAAGAAGCCACCTTGTCCGCCATAACCAAGCACGGGAGCAAAGCGCATAAAACAAAGCCTGACGTTATGATTTTGGCAAGAGGAAAGGGCCTCTTCCCATTTTTGGCAAACTTCGGCCAAGAAATCGGGGCCATTTGGGGAGCTTTCGACACATACGGGGGATTTACTTTCTTCATCCCAATAACCATAATAGCCTGTGGCCGATGCTTGTAAAACAACTTTGAGTTTTGAGGCTGTTGAGAGAAATTGACATAGTGCCGAACACGCGTTAATTCTTGATTGCAGAATTTGCTCTTTGCGCGCCTTTGTCCAGCGTGAAGCGGCGATATTTTCCCCGACAAGATTGATAATGACCTCGGCATCTTTGGCGATTTCGCAAAGTTGCTCGAAGTTTTCTCCGTCCCATTGCACGACATGAGGGACGTTTTGCGCTTCCGTGTCTGTTTCTTGCGCTTGGCGTCTTCCGCTGATAAGGACAGTATGCCCTTTAGCGATAAGTTCGCTTGCAAGATATTTTCCGATAAAACCTGTGCCACCAAGAATAAGGATTTGCATATATACTCCTTTTTGGTACACGTGGATTTCATTTGTATTTTTAGGGGAAATCACTTCCACCTAATTTGTCAATATTATTTGTAAAAAATATTGATATGGGGTTTCCAAAGGGAATTATTCCCTTTGGTAGGGAGTTTGAGGGGGGAAACCCCTCATATAAAATCAAATCCACATGGCTTATGCGCCAAGATAGGCTTGTTGAACTTTTGGATCCGCCAGAAGATTTTCTGCCTTATCCTCCATCACTATATGCCCCATTTCCATAACATAACCGCGGTTGGCAATTTTCAGCGCGGCTTTGGCATTTTGTTCCACAATAAGAACGGTCACCCCTTTTTCATTCACTTTTTTCACGGTGTCAAAGATGGCACGCACAAGTAAAGGCGCAAGCCCAAGAGAGGGTTCGTCAAGCAAAAGAATACGAGGTTGCCCCATGAGCGCACGACCGATGGCGAGCATTTGCTGTTCACCGCCGGATAAAGTGCCTGCAAGTTGGGCTTTGCGTTCAAAAAGTCTTGGAAAGAGTTCAAAAATCCAATCCAAGGTAGACTGGATGAGTTGGGGATTTTTCACGGTAAAAGCACCGAGTCTGAGATTTTCGAGCACGGTAAGGGAGTTAAAAACTCGTCGGCCTTCGGGGGATTGGGTTAAACCACGGCTGACAATTTCATGGCTGGGAAGGTTTGAAATTTCTTCGCCACAAAGTTTGATTGAACCGCCCATGATTTTTGCAAGTCCGCTGATGGTGTGCATAGTCGTGGTTTTGCCAGCACCGTTAGCTCCGAGAATACTGACAATTTCCCCTTCGTTGACGTGCAAACTGACTTCGTGAAGCACTTCCACCGAGCCATAGCCGGCGCGTAATTTATTGAGCTCTAAAAACATATGTTACCTTTACCTATAGCATGTTAGGAACAAAATATAAACTAAAAATATCCGGGTGTATACCCTACTCGCACGTGAATCTAATTTGAGGGGTTTTCCCCCTCAACTCCCCGACAAATCAAAGAGTGGAATAATTCCCTTTGGAAACCCCGTAAATTTTCTTTCTACTTGCAAAAGCAAGTAGAAAGAAAATAGATGAGGGGGGTTGGGGGAAATCATTTCCCCCAAAAAAGAAAAAATAAACAAATTAGATTAACGTGACCCTAGTCATCTTTGCCCAAATATGCTTCGATAACTCTTGGGTTATTGCGGATTTCGGCAGGCTCGCCTTCGGCAATCTTCATGCCGTACTCAATAACCACGATTTTTTCACAGACTTTCATAACAAGCCCCATGTCGTGCTCAATGAGCATAACGGTGATACCGCGCTCTTGAATGG
>CAYJHY010000314.1:0-2614 GCA_964369875.1 uncultured Mailhella sp. | reverse complement strand
ATTAAAGTTTTTTTTGGAAAAGGGGAGGGGGTTGGGGAGGGGAAAAACGCTTTTTAAAATTGCCACAGGAAGTGGTAAGCCACGCAGTGCGAACGAAACAAGAACCACGTTTCTTGTGAGTGAGAGCGAGTGGGCTACAGGACGTAGCCTTGAGCGTCATCTTGTTGTCATACAAAAAAGGTTTTTCCCTTCCCCATAACATATTAAATCACCCAACTAAAATTATGCTTACAGAGATTTCCACGTATCTGCCTCCTTTTGAGCCCATGATTAAACTTTTTTCAGGTTTGATTATTGGGCTTTTTATAGCTTCTTTTTTGGAGGCCTTAAAACTTACCCGCAAGATTGCGGTTTTTGCCAAGCCCTTGGTGGGGCTTGCACGTTTAAGTGATGTTTGCGCTACCTCCTTTGCTTTGGCGGTTTTTTCTCCTGCTTCTGCCAATGCTCTTTTGGGAGAACATTTTGCTGAGGGAAAAATCACGAAAAAAGAAGTTATTCTTGCCAATCTTTTTAACAGTTTGCCTTCTGTTATGGTGCATATCCCAAGTCTTTTTTTTGTAGCCGTTCCTATTTTGGGCGTACCGGCCATAATATATGTGGTTATCAATATCGTTGCGGCTTTGCTCAGAACGGTGGGCACCATATTTTTAGGGCGCTATTTTTTACGAGATAGTGCAGATGTTTTGCCTTCAGAGCATAACCGACCAAGCGAAGCAAACCAAACACTTGATGATCCATACGCGAAAAAGCTTGAGCAAGCACAAAAAGTCGAGAAGAACTACTTGCGAAAGGCTTTGCAGACAGCCATTACACGTTTTTTACAGCGTATACCCAGAATTTTGATGATTAGTATACCTATTTATTGCTTGGTTTATTATCTGCAATTTTTTGGTTATTTCCAAATGGGTGAAACATGGCTTACCGAAAACCTTGGGCTTTCTTTCCTCAACACCAAGGCTTTTAGCATAATGATGCTTTATATGGCGGGAGAATTGCAACCGGCCTTGGTTGTGGCGGCGGCTCTCTATAACAGTGGGGCTTTGGGACAAAATGAAGTTTTAGTGGCTCTTTTAATAGGGAATATTATATCCACTCCCATGCGTGGCTTACGACATCAACTACCTGCCTATATGGGTTATTTTAGGGGCAGTTTAGCCATATCCTTGGTAGTTGCCAATCAGACATGGCGTATGCTGAGTATGATTATTGTCAGTCTTTTATATTTTATGGTGGTTTAATTTTATGTCAAATACAATGGAAATACGGGCAGATATGCCTTGGCTTGCTCCCTTGGCGGGGTGGACAGATTTACCTTTTCGCTTACTTTGCCGAGACGAAGGAGCGGCAGTGACCTGTACTGAAATGATCAGCGCCAAAGGCCTTTATTATGGTGGGAAAAATACCCAAGATTTACTTTTACGTTCCCCTAAAGATGAGCCTGTTGTTGCGCAAATTTTTGGTGCAGAATATGATTTTATGGAAAAGGGTATAGGCGTATTGCAAGGGCAAGGCTTTCGATATTTTGATGTTAATGTGGGTTGTTCTGTGCCGAAAGTAGTTAAAACAGGCGCAGGCGCCGCCATGCTCAAAGACATTCCCAATTTATTGGAGGTGGCCGAGCATGTGATTCGACAAGTCCACAACCCCAGAGTTTTGGATGCAGATAAAAATTTGACTTCGGAGTTTGACTCAACTGTGCAAGCCGGAAAAATCGGTTTTAAAATCCGCCTTGGTTATGAAATGCATAAGGATGTGTATCTTGAACTTGGAAAAGAATTGGAAAATTTGGGGGCAGACTGGGTTACCCTACATCCACGTTATGCCAAACAAGGTTTTACAGGCGAAGCACGGCACGAGGCTTTGGCGGAATTAAAAAGTGAACTGTCTATCCCCGTGATTGCCAGTGGGGACTTATTTTCTGCAAAGGATGGGGTTTGTTTACTGTTAAAACACAAGGTAGACACCGTGATGTATGCCCGTGGTGCCATGAGTAATCCCTTTATTTTTGCTGAGCATACAAGTCTTTATCAAAAGGCTATAGAGGAAAATTTCAGCCCTGCCGAGTGTGCCGAATACGCAGAAGAGATCTCTATGCTTTCGAGTGAAGAACAAAAGGACAAACTTAAAAAACTTATTCTCAAACACCTCGAACTTGCCATGCAATACCATCCTTATAGGGCTCTTTTGCAAATGCGAACCGTTGTTCCTCGCTATGTAAAGCATTTTGAGAATGCAAAAAGCATACGCCTTGCGCTTATCGATTGTAAAAGCCATGAAAGGTTGGTCGAAATTATTGAAAATATGTAGGGTGTGATTCTAAATTATTTCTTTTGCATTTATGGTCTGCGTCAAACTCATTTTTTACTCAGGTCATGTACGTTTAATGTACACTCCCATCGTAAAAAAATCGTTTTCCTTGCCAAAATATAAAATTAATTTAATTTAGAAAGCACACCCCGCAAATATGTAATAATCTTCTGTGTTCTTAGTATATTAAACAAAAAGTCCTTGTATGCAGTTTGTAATACAAGGACTTTGATTTTAAGAAATAATAATTTTTTCTGAAAATATCAATAAATATTAAAGTTTTTTTTGGAAAGGGGGAGGGTTTGGG
>CAYJHY010000313.1:0-2623 GCA_964369875.1 uncultured Mailhella sp. | reverse complement strand
AAGCAAGCCACCCTCAAACACGCAAGGCACACCCATAACACCAAGATGGTTATTATCGACCCGCGTTACAGTGATACTATGGTAGCGGCGGGTGATGAATGGATACCCATTCGCCCCGGAACCGACATGGCGCTTTGTGCCGCCCTTGCCTACGTGATGATCAGTGAAGATTTGGTGGATATGGAATTTATCCGTCAGTACACCACAGGCTATGACGAAGAAAGTTTGCCAAACGGTGCACCCAAAAACGCCTCCTATAAATCTTATATTTTGGGTCTTGGTGACGATAAAACTGCAAAGACACCCAAATGGGCAGAAAAAATCACAGGTATTCCCGTGGCTCGTATTGAAAAACTTGCAAGGGAAATGGCTTCTGCCAAAACCTGTTCTGTGTGGCAAGGTTGGGGACCACAGCGTTCCACCAACGGGGAAAACCAGTCCCGTGCCATCGGTATGCTTGCGGTTCTGACAGGCAATGTCGGCATACACGGCGGTAATACAGGTGCCCGTGAAAACGGTGGTAGGGGAGTGCCCATGGTGAGTTTCCCCACCCTTGAAAATCCTGTAAAAACTTCCGTATCTTGCTTTAACTGGTATGAAGCCATCGGTGATTATGAGAATATGACCGCCACCACCGCAGGTGTCAAAGGCAGTGATAAACTCAAAGCGCCTATTAAATTTATGTGGAGTTATGCCGGAAACTGTTTGACCAATCAGCACGGCGGTATCAACCAAATGCATGACATATTGGGTAATGAAGAACACTGTGAAACCATTGTGGTTATCGACACCACCTTGTCTACTTCTGCACGCTATGGCGACTATGTTTTACCTTCTTGTTCAAACTTGGAAGAGTATGATTGGACAGCCGATGGTGACAGTAATATTGGCTATGTGATTTTTGACGATAAATGCATAGAACCATTGGGACAAAGTCGCAGTATCTACGATATTTGTGCCGATATAGCCAAAGAAATGGGAGTAGGGGAGGCCTTTACTGAAGGTCGTACTCAGTACCAATGGCTTGAACACCTTTACGCTCTTTCTCGCAAAAATGTTCCCGACCTTCCGCCTACCTTGGAAGAAGCCTTTAAAATGGGTGTGTATAAAAAATATTTCCCCGAATATCATGTGGCTTACAAAGCATTTAGGGATGATCCTTATATGAATCCTTTGGCCACTCCGTCGGGATTGATTGAAATTTATTCTCCACGTCTTGCAGAAATGTCCAAAACATGGACCTTGGAAAAAGGACAAGAAATCACCCCTGTGGCAGAATATATCGAAGATACATCAGGACCTTTCAGTCCAAAGGTAAAAGATTACCCCTTGCAACTTATCGGTCATCACTACAAACAAAGAACCCACTCAACCTATGGGAACTGTTCGTGGTTACAAGAAGTTGCTCCACAAGAGCTTTGGATTAATCCTTTGGATGCCGAAGAAAGAAATATTAAACACATGGATAAAGTAAAAATTTATAATGAGTTCGGTACAACCTACATAAGCGCAAAAGTCACCCCCCGTATTATTCCCGGCGTGGTCTCCTTACCCGAAGGCGCATGGCATACGCCAAACGGAAAAGGCGAAGACATGAACGGCTGTATTAACGTGCTTACGGAGCTGAAACCCACTGCCCTTGCAAAGGGAAATCCCCATCACTCAAACCTTGTGCAAGTTGAACGAGCATAGGAGGAAGTATGATTAAAAATCCAGCATTTTATTTTGATGCCGACTCCTGTGTGGGATGTAAGGCCTGTATGATCGCCTGTAAAGACAAACACAACAACCCCATTGGGATTCAATGGCGTCGTGTTGCAGAATTTTCAGGCGGAGAATGGATAAAAAATGGCCAAAGCTACGAGCAAAATGTTTTCGCATATTATGTTTCTTTATCTTGCAACCATTGCGAAAATCCTGTTTGTGCCCACGCTTGCCCCACTAAGGCAACCCATCAAAATGAGGACGGAATAGTCGTTATCGATCAAGATCGTTGCGTCGGCTGTCGCTACTGTGAATGGTCTTGTCCTTACGGTGCGCCACAATATGACGCAGAGCGAAAAGTTATGACAAAGTGCGATTTTTGTCTTGATTACTTAAAAGAAGGCAAAAAACCGGCTTGTGTGGCTGCTTGCCCTTGTCGTTCCCTAGACTTTGGCGAATACGAAGAATTAAAAGAAAAATATGGTGAATTTGCAACCATTGCCCCTTTACCGAAGGATTCAAAAACAAAACCTCATCTTATCGTTGCTCCGAGCAGGCACTCCAAGCCTCAAGGCAGCACGGGCGGAATTCGAGGTTCAAGAGTCAGTAACCCCGAAGAGTTATAGGAGATTACTCGTATGCAAGATTTTCTTACGCTTACTATATTTACGATCTTGGGGCAGGCGGCCGCAGGCATGGCCATGCTAAAAGCCATTTGCCCGAGAGGCGTTGAACAAAGGCGTTTTTCCCCTTGGGTGATAATGGCCATTATCCTTCTTGGTGTGGGTACACTGGCTTCAATTTTTCATCTCAACTCACCTATAAAAGGCTATCTAGCTTTTTCGAATCCTTTTGAATCTTGGCTGAGCCTTGAAATTTATAGTGTGATTTTATTTGGACTCAGTTTGCTTGGCTGTCT
>CAYJHY010000312.1:0-2629 GCA_964369875.1 uncultured Mailhella sp. | reverse complement strand
GAAGCTGGCGAGGAGGCAAAGGCATGATACGCACCGCCCTACTCATCGCCCACAAGGATTTAAAAATCATCTTAACCAAAGGGGCAGGCCTTTCTCAAGCCTTGCTTCTTGGTCTGCTTATGGTTTTTCTTTTCAGTCTGTCATTACAAATCGGCGACCGCCTCTCTCCAAATGCGGCGGCCACCATGTTCTGGCTTTCTTCAATTTTTTGTCAAGTGCTCATTTTTCAAATTCTCTATGCATTTGAAGAACAAAATAAAACAGGCGTTGGATTGAAATTATTACCTGCTCCTTGCCAAGCGGTTTGGCTCGGTAAATTTCTTGCGGGGCTCCTTTTGCTTATCTTGGCACAAAGTATTTTTGTGCCCGCCATGTTTATTTTTCTTAATCAAAACATCGGTCTTTATGTTATGGATTCTCTTATAGCGCTTTTCCTGACCAACATTGGAATTTGTGCTTGCGGATCGCTTCTTGGGGCACTTAGCCTTGGGCAGTCGGGCAGAGAATCCATTCTCAGTATTATCCTTTTTCCTTTGCTCATCCCCCTTTTGCTTGCGGCCATTCGCCTGACCTCCCTTGGTTTGGAAAATGTAAACGAGCTACAAAGCGTGGTGGACAGTCAAGATATTTTACGTTGGCACGGTTTGGCTGTGGCCTTTGATTTACTTTTTTGTGCCCTTGGCCTTATCCTTTTTCCCTTTCTCTATAGTGGAGACGAATAATGAAAAAATATGCATATATAGCACTTTTTGGTGTGCTTTGCATGGCTTTTGCCCAGTATCTTATTTTTTATTACGCCCCCATGGAACGCACCATGGGTTTTGCCCAAAAAATCTTTTATTATCATCTGCCCATCGCATGGTGGTGTTTTGCGGGATTTTTTATTTCCTTCGTCAATGCCGTTCTGTATTTGGTAAAACGCAAAAATCATTTTGATTTACTAAGCGCCGCGGCGGCGGAAACAGCATTTATTCTGGCAGGACTGACCCTTATCACAGGTATGATTTGGGGACGTCACTCATGGGGTGTTTGGTGGACATGGGATCCGCGCCTTACCACAACCCTTGTGCTTTGGTTTATTTATGCGGCTTATTTAGTCGTGCGCACCATGCCCATGCCTAAAGAAAAAAAAGCGACGGTCAGTGCAGTTCTTAGCATTATCGGCTTTTTGGATGTACCCCTTGTTTTTCTTTCCGCCCGTCTTTGGCGGAGCATCCACCCCGCGGTCTTCAACTCCCAAGGGGGCGGACTGGATTCACAAATGGCGCAAACCGTCATTTTCTGTGTGGTCAGTTTTGGTTTTATCTATATTCCGCTTTTGGCTTTTCGCTATCGCCAAATGAAACAGGAAGAGCAAATCAGATCGATTAAAACGCAAATGCTTTATAACGACTAGAGCGTGAATCTTATTTGAGGGTTTCCCCTCAAACTCTTCGACAAATAAAAGAGGGGGAAATCATTTCCCCCAAAAAAGAAAAACAAACACAACAAGAAAGAAAGGATATACTATGGAAGCTTTTCAATCCCTGATGATTGCCAATATCGCCATTTGGTTTGGCATCGGTGCCTATTGTCTTTTTTTGGCAAAAAAGCAAAACAACTTAGAAAAACAAATACAAACACTTTCAGAAGAAGAGTAAATTCTCATAAAGATTTAAAAAGGATATAAAATGTCTCAAAATAAAAAGAAAGGCGTTGTTGTTATCGCCATTGGTTTAGTTGGCCTCAGTTATATGGCTTATTCCGCTTTTTCCTATAAATTTGCCACAAGCGAACCCAAAAAACTTACCCCACAAGCCTTGCAAGTGGTTGAAAGCATAGACGGTGAGGCAACAACTACAAACACAGCAAGCAATGTGAACACACAAAGCCAAAGCAGTGGCGCTCCAAGTATTAATGGTGAAACCGCACTCCCCAATAATATTCCGCCTGCCATGCTTGCGGCCATGAAAGAACGTGGAATCAGCGTGGAAGATTTACGAAACGCCGGAAGCTCTCAACAAGGGGCCCCCGAAATGGGCGACAGCGCATTTCCGGAAGCTATGCAAAAAGCGCTTGCCGAGCGTCAAGTCCAAATGGGGGCGGAAGGAAATAACAGCCAAGGCTCTATGAACTCAACCGCCAACACCCCCGCGGCGCTTTTGGTAAAAAATGGCATTGTCGTTTCCCCTGAAATTGTTTACCCAAGCTCAGTCATTCGTGCCATCAACCACCTTGGAGGACACCCAAATCCTTTAAGCAAAGAAGAGTTTCAAGCTCTTGTGACCGGAGTCGAAAATAAAACCGATGTGGAAAGTCGCATAAAAATTGCCGAAAACTTCATCATCCATAATGAACTCAATGGGGCCCTCTACTTCCTGCAAGAAGCCAGCATCATCGAGCCCGCAAACCCCACAGTTCCATATATTACAGGTCAAGTGTTCATTAAAGGCTTAGATGTAAAAAAAGGCGCCGAACAATGGGAACGCTCCCTTGCCTTGCAAGACAACCCAAATACTCGCTATGAACTTGCACTTATGTATCGCTACCAACTCAACCAAAAAGACAAAGCAATGGAACACCTAAACATTGCCCTCAAAAGCGATAATCTCCCCACAAGTCTCAAAGAAAAAATCGAAAAAGAGTTGAA
>CAYJHY010000311.1:0-2507 GCA_964369875.1 uncultured Mailhella sp. | reverse complement strand
CGGAGAATATCGTGGAGAATATCGCGGAGAATATCGTGGAGAATATCGCGGAGAATATCGTGGAGAATATCGCGGAGAACATCGTGGAGAACATCGTGGAGAAGGACGCAGTCAGGAAAGAACCACCGACAAATACGGCAACAGTTTTCATGTAGAAGAACGCCGTGGTCACGAAAGCCGTGGCAGTCACGGTGGCTACAGAACCTTCAACGGTCAAAAGAATTATGACGATCGCCCAAGATCTCGTTTTGGGCAAAAAAGTAGCAAAGATTTTTCCCCACGCAAACGCTTCCACGACAGCAATCAGAAAGGCTATGCCGAGTTTATCCCCATGAGCTATGCAGACATGCAAGCCCAAGGCAAGTCGGAACTTGATATCTTATTGATTTCAGGCGATGCCTATATCGACCATCCTGCTTTTGCCATGGCTCTTTTGGGTCGTCATTTGCAAGCGCACGGTTTCAGTGTGGGCATTATCACCCAACCCGATTGGCGTGATCCCGAAATTGTGGAAAAAATTCAAGCCATGGGACGTCCTCGTTTGTTTGCGGGTATCAGTGCAGGGGCGGTGGATTCCATGCTTGCCCACTACACCGCATTCCGTAAAAAACGCCATGACGACGCCTACACCCCCGGTGGTGAATGTGGAGCACGTCCAAATCGTGCGACCTTGGTTTACACAGGGCTTTTGCGTCAAGCTTTCCCCAACCTCCCCATTGTTGCGGGCGGTATCGAGGCAAGCTTAAGACGTCTTTCCCATTTTGACTTCTGGTCAAATTCTTTGCGTAAATCCATCATTGCCGACGCCAAACTTGACCTTGTGCTGTACGGCATGGGAGAAAGCGCCATCTTGGAACTTGCCCAAAAACTTAGGCATTTTTACGCAAAACACCCCGAACTGCAATGGGGAAGCGAAATTATGCGTCGAGCCAAAAATAAAAAACCTTGGCAAGAATGTATCCGCAACATCAATGGTACTGCACGCCTTATCAAAACAGAAGATATTCAAGATCTTCCCAAAGAAAGCATCATTCTTCCCTCTCACAGAGATATGGAACGCAACCCAAAGCTTCTTGTGGAAGCTACCTTACAAGCAGAACAGCATGTTCACAACGGCGATCATATGCTCGTGCAAATGATCGATGAAGAGCGTGCGATTTTGGTAGAAAAGCCTGCCGCACCTCTTTCTGAGTCACAAATGGATGCACTTTATGCCCTTCCCTTTACTCGTAAGGCACACCCAAGGTACAAAGGAAATATCCCTGCCGAAACCATGATGGAAACCAGTGTCACCTGTCACCGTGGTTGCGGCGGCGGTTGCTCTTTCTGCTCCCTTGCCCTCCATCAAGGCAGACACATCAGCTCACGCAGTGAAGCTTCTGTTATCGACGAAATCAAGCATCTTTGTAAACAAAAAACCTTTAATGGCTCCATCAGCGACGTGGGTGGCCCCTCCGCCAATATGTGGCAAGGTCACTGTGCTCTCAAAGCCAAGGAAGCAAAGTTTTCCTGTAAACGTTCAAGCTGTATGACTCCACAAATCTGTATGCATTTTAAAGTCGACCAAAACGATCACCTCGATCTTTTGGATCATATCGCAAGCCTTCCAAAGGTTCGCCACGTGCGTGTGGCAAGCGGTGTGCGTTTTGACCTTGCATTGTTACAAAAAACTGCCCTCAACCAATACGCCGGCAAGTACACAGGCGGACAGCTCAAAGTTGCCCCCGAGCACTGTTCCGAGGAAGTGCTCAAGCTTATGCGCAAGCCAAGCATGGACAGTTTTGAAAAATTCTTGGAAGCCTTTTACGGTTACTGTAGACAAATAGGAAAAGAACAATATGTCATCCCCTATTTACTCAGCGCCTTTCCCGGCTGTACCGATGAGCATATGCGCGAGCTTGCCGCATGGCTCAAAGAAAGAAATTGGCAACCACAACAAGTTCAATGCTTTATCCCAACCCCCGGCACCGTGGCTTCCGCCATGTTCTTCGCCGAATGTGACCCCAAAGGCGAACCCCTCTTCGTGGCAAAAACCGATGCCGAACGCCTACGCCAGCACGGTATCCTTATGGGCACCGCCGTTCACCCTGAATAAAGTGAAGAATTGGGAATTTTGTTGGGAGGGGAAAAACCTTTTTTGTGAACAAAAAAGCGTTTTTCCCCTCCAAAACCCTCCCCTTTTCCAAAAAAAACTTTAATATTATAACATGTTGTAAAAAATTTGAATTATATATAAGGATTTACAGAGCCCCGAATAGAGTGAGAATAAAAAAACAAGATTGTGTTTGTAAGGCTTACTTTATCACACGTTGTTTAACGAAGAGAACCACTAAACAAAGAACAAAGAGCTTGTCATTCAGAGGAGGGGAGAAGCCCCGACGTAGGAATCCACATCACTGTCAGCACCTTATTAGGGAGGTTGGGACAACCTACCGTAAAAAGTTTTATATTATTTAGGGTGTGTTTCCAAATTTTGCTTTTAATTTGTAATAAGTTATGTTAATACT
>CAYJHY010000310.1:0-2632 GCA_964369875.1 uncultured Mailhella sp. | reverse complement strand
GTTTGGGAGGGGGAGAACCCTATTTTTTTCAAAAAATAGGTTCTCCCCCTCCCAAGGAATACCAATCCCAAAAAAAGAAAAATAAACTCTTACTCTTCTATTTCTTTATCCAAAGGCACCGTGTCAAAACCGACAACTTTCGCGCTGTCGTCAAGTTTGACCAAACGAACACCCATGGTATTTCTACCGATAGAGTTCACTTCTTGGATACCCAAGCGAATAATCTTATTATTGGACGTCAAAAGCACCAAGCTATCATTATCGGTTACAGGTATAGCCCCGATAACATTGCCTGTTTTGGCAGAAGACTTAAAGTTAATAAGCCCGATACCGCCACGGCTTTGCAATCTGTACAAGTCCACACGGGTTCTTTTACCGTAACCGAGTTCGGAAATGGCCATAATTTCGGTGGATTGATCGTCTTCTTTCAAGGGTAAACAACTGACCACAATATCATTTCTTCTGAGACCGATACCTTTTACCCCTGTGGCTCCCCTGCCCATGTTACGCACATCGGAACATGAGAAACGAATGGCCATACCTTGGGAAGTGGCAAGAACAATATGATCTGTTTCTTGTACTTGACGGACGGCAATCAAATCATCGTCGTCCTTGATGCTCAAGGCAATCAAACCACTTTTACGACATTTTTCATACATGGCCGCAGAAGAACGCTTTACCATACCTTGACGGGTCGCAAAGAAGAAATATTGATCTTCGGCAAAATTACGCACGGTCAAGACGTTGGCCACCCACTCCTCTTTCTCAAGGGGAAGAAGGTTTGCAATGTGCATGCCCTTTGCGGTTCTGCTGCCCTCGGGCACCTGATAGACTTTCAATTGATACATGCGCCCTTTATTGGTAAAGAGACATAAATACTGGTGATTTGTAGTGCTGATAAAATCTTGCACAAAATCGGCTTCACCCGTATTCAAAGCGGCAATACCTTTACCGCCTCTCTTTTGCTGTTGATAATTGGTCAACAAGGTACGCTTGATATAACCCCTGCGAGAAAGGGTGATAACCACTTCTTCATCGGGAATCAAATCTTCAATATTAATGCCTGTCAAGCTGTCTTGCACCACTTCGGTTCTTCTCGGTGTGGCATATGTATCTTTGACGAGTTGCATTTCATCACGCATAACACCCATTAATACTTCTACATTTTCCAATATAGATTTCAAATAGGCGATGGTTTTCATCAGCTCGTCATACTCTTCTTGCAATTTGTCATGCTCGAGGCCTGTGAGCCTTTGTAAGCGCATATCCAAAATGCTTTGGGCCTGTACCTCAGAAAATGAAAAACGCTCAATCAGACCCATCTTGGCGTCTGCAGGAGTGGCAGAAGCTTTAATCAAGGTAACGATTTCGTCAATCAGCTCCAAAGCCTTCAAAAGACCTTCCACGATATGGGCACGGGCTTCGGCTTTGGCCAAATCGTAACGAGAGCGACGGATAATAACTTCTCTTCTGTGATCGAGGAAGCAAACAAGCGCAGATTTCAAATTCAAAAGCACAGGGCGATTATTGAGCACCGCAAGCATATTGATACCGAAGGAAGATTCCATCGGAGTATACTTATACAAGCCGTTAATCACCAAATCAGGAATAGTACCGCGCTTAAGCTCGACTTCGATATTGATACCGTTTCTGTCAGACAAATCTTTAAGGTCGGAAATACCTTCGATTTTGCGCTCATTCACCAAAGCCGCAATCTTTTCCACAAGGCTTGATTTATTCACAGCAAAAGGAATTTCAGTAATTACAATCGACTGCATATTCTTTCCGCGATCACGCACTTCCATGCGCCCACGCATCTTCACAATCCCACGGCCTGTTCTGTAAGCGTCTACAAGGCCTTGACCCGCATACACCTGACCGCCTGTAGGAAAATCGGGCCCATGCACCAATTGCATCAAATCATCAACGGACGCTTCGGAATCGTTAATCAAAAGCAAAATAGCGTCGCAAAGCTCACCCAAGTTATGGGGTGGAATGTTCGTTGCCATACCGACCGCAATACCCGAAGAACCGTTCACCAAAAGGTTGGGAATCTTCGTGGGCAAAACCACAGGCTCATGCTCAGATCCGTCATAGTTGTCACGGAAATCAACGGTTTCTTTTTCAATATCCGTTAAAAATTCCCCCGCAAGGCGAGACATTCTCACCTCGGTATAACGCATGGCCGCCGCGCTGTCACCGTCAATGGAACCAAAGTTCCCTTGGCCGTCCTCAAGAGGATCGCGCATGTTGAAGTCCTGCGCCATACGAACCAAAGCGTCGTATACAGAGTAGTCACCATGAGGATGATATTTACCGATAACGTCACCGACAATACGTGCGCATTTCTTGTGCGCGTTTCGGTAACTGTTGTTTAACTCCGACTGCGCAAACAAAATACGGCGGTGAACAGGCTTCAAACCGTCACGGGCATCAGGTATCGCACGACCCACAATAACACTCAAAGAATAGTCCAAGTACGCTTGGCGCAGTTCCTTTTCAATGTCTATTTCAGGGTATATATTTGGATTTTCTTCCATTTTATTTCCTGTATATTTTGGGATTGGGGTTTTGGGATTCTTGGGAGGGGGAAAACCTATTTTTTGAAAAAAATAGTGTTTTCCCCCTCCCA
>CAYJHY010000309.1:0-2678 GCA_964369875.1 uncultured Mailhella sp. | reverse complement strand
CGCTCATGGGAATTCTGTTGATGAGTGGTATTGCAGGCTCAAATATTTGTAATACCATGATAAAAGAAAGCTTTCCTACAAGTCTGACAGGAACCGCTCTTGGTTGCTTCAATATGTTTTATCCCTTGTGGACAGCCATAACCCAAGTAGCATTTGGCTTTATCCTCAGTCTTGCCATAAAATTGGAATTTAGCACCATAGATGCTTACAGTCTTGCTTGTTCGCTTATTTTGGCAAGCGGTCTTTTAGCGTTGCTATGCAGTTTGCTTGCCAAGGAAACGTATAAGTATTAACGCATTCCAATCAATAATAATCCAAATCCATCGCAGACAAACCATTCCCCATCATAAGCTTAACATATTGCACACCACGCTCATCAACAGGTAACACAGGAAACATTTGATGGCAAAAATCGCACTGTGCCATGGCAGGGTGGGTCGGTGCGACTAAACCCACAGGGTGCTTGCATTGTGGGCAGGTATAAAAGAAAATGATTTCCATGCCTGACGGAGCCACGGGATTAATACTTTTTGACATATGATCCTCTTATAAAATTTCTTTAATGCATTACGCTAACAAAGATTGGCCGGTCATTTCCTTTGGAATATCTTCTTGCCATAGGTGAAGCAGGGTAGGGGCGATATCCCCGAGTTTCCCTTCTTTTTGGAGAGGAACAAACCCTTTTTCATTTTCTATTACCAAGGGTGTTAAATTCATGCTGTGTGCGGTTTGTGTTTGCCCGTCTTCACTAATCATTTCTTCAACGTTGCCGTGGTCTGCCGTTACGCAAAGTACACCACCGACAGATAAAATGGTTTCTTCGATTTTTTGCACGCATGTATCCACAACTTCACAGGCCTTGACGGAAGCTTCAATATCTCCCGTGTGTCCAACCATGTCGGGATTGGCCAGATTGCAAACAATAAAGTCATAATTTTGATTTTTGATGGCGTCCACAAGTTTTTCGGTAACTTCAAAAGCACTCATTTGTGGTTTTAAATCATAGGTGGCCACGTCTTTGGGGGATGCTACCAAGAGCCTGTCTTCGCCTTGAAAAGCATCTTCCGCGCCACCATTTAAGAAATAGGTAACATGGGCGTATTTTTCGGTTTCTGCAATACGAAGTTGTGAGTAGCCCCGCAAAGCCATAATTTCCCCAAGGGTATTGACAACATTGCTTTTATCAAAGGCCACCGCAAGGGGCAAACTTTGTTCATACATGGTCATACCACCGATGGCAGAAAGTTTCGGGCGTCTCACACGTCCAAAAGCTGTAAATTCTTCGTCCACAAAAGTATGAGCAAGTTCTCTTGCTCTGTCGGCTCTAAAGTTAAAGAAGAAAATACCGTCACCGTCTTGCACGCAAGCCTCATCGGCTTCAAGGGCTAAGTGGGGTAAAATAAATTCATCTCCCATATCTTTATCATAACAGGCTTGCACCATGGCATTGACATCTTTACAGAAAGGCAAACCTTCACAGTCTTCACCCTTACCAAGTACAAGCATTTGCCATGCTTTTTCCACACGATCCCAACGTTTATCTCTGTCCATGGCATAAAAACGACCGCTTATACTGGCAAGCTTTGCACCATACGCATCGAGCTCTTTTTGGATGTCTTGCAAAAAGCCCAGTCCGCTTGTAGGGGCAGTGTCTCTGCCGTCCATAAAGGCATGTAAATAACAGGGAACATTTTGCTCTTTTGCTAATTTTAGCAAAGCAGAAATATGGTTGATATGGCTATGCACGCCACCATCAGACAAAAGCCCCATAAGGTGTAAACGACCTTTTTGGGTTTTAATCTTGGTACAGATTTCAAGGAGGGCAGGATTTTTGAAAAATTCTCCGTTGGCAATGGCCGCATCAATGGCTTTCATATCTTGCAAAACCACGCGTCCGGCACCGATGTTCAGATGCCCAACTTCGGAGTTACCGATAAAACCTTTAGGCAAACCCACAGCTTCACCCGAAGCGTGCAGTTTTGCCATATGATTTTCTTGAAAAAGTTTGTTTAGGGTTGGGGTTTTTGCCAAGCTTGCCGCATTTCCTAAAGAAGGCTCGGCAAGGCCGTAACCGTCTAAAATAAGCAATAAGGTTTTCGGTATCATTTTTAAATCCTATCCACTCAATTAATTATCAGAACAAATGATTATACTATCCGTCAGTGACAAAAACCAAAACCATAATTTAGGTTATGATCGTTTGGAACGAGATTCCAAAATCAAAGGTTCTGCTTCATGCCACAAGTTTTCCAATTTATACATATCTCTGCTTTCGGAAAGGAAAATATGCACAACCACGTCATTCAAGTCTACCAAAACCCAGTTTCCGCTTTGGTAACCTTCGGTGGATAAAATTTCAAGTTGCTCTTTTCTGCTGAAAGAAAGAATGTTGTCCGCAAGACTTTTTGCATGTCTTGGGGAGCTTGCAGATGCGATGATAACGATATCGGTAACAGGGTTTTTCACTTCAAGTACAGTGATATCCCTAGCTTTTTGATCTTCAAGCCAGCCATACACAAGTTGAGCCTTGTCTTTGGATGCTATGGAAGAATATTTTTTTCCGGCCATATTAAACTCCATTATTGTTTTGCCTCACACATAGATTTTCAAGTATAATTTACCCTGAAAAATATAAAATACGCATGAACAAATGCATATTATAACAATATGCTAAGAAG
>CAYJHY010000308.1:0-2680 GCA_964369875.1 uncultured Mailhella sp. | reverse complement strand
TAAACATAAAGTATACTACATTACTGTCTTCTTCGGCTTGCACTTTTACACCGTGTGCAAAAGCTGAAACATTGAACATAAATGACAGTGTTACCAATAAAGCTGTGTACTTGCTTAAATTCTTCAATGATTGAACATTTACTCTTAACATGATTCATCTCCTAAATTTGTTTTCTATGGATTTATATTTATTTTCTTTTTATTTCGAAGAAACTTCATAACTGTCGGGTAGAAAATCAAGCATTTCCGGCCTGACACGAGCAATCATGCGGATAGCAAAACCGGTAACAATCGCTTCAATTATCATTACAGGCAGATGGGAAACCAAGATGATATTTGAAGTTGAAAATGCCCCCATGCCAAAGCGTAAGTTGCTTTCAATCAGTAAAAATATAACAATTAAAACTGTTCCCAGTACCCCAAGACCTCCCGCTAAGGCTCCGCAAATAAAGTCATTTTTTGCATTTTTACCAACATAAGGGCGTAAAAATGCGGCAAAAAACATTGCCGGTAGGGAAGCGCTTACAATATTGGCACCCAAGCTTGAAAGGCCGCCAAATTGAAACATCAAAAGTTGAAGGATAAGGCCAACGGTTACCGCAACCGGCGTTCTTCTGCCAAGCATCAAGCCAATAATTCCTGAAAGTAACAAATGTACCGAAGAAGCCCCCACATTGAAGTGGATAAGTGATGCCGTGAAAAACGTAGCCGCCATTAAAGCTATTCGCGGAATTTCTCTTTCTTTGAGCCCTTTTAATCCATAAGCAACAAGCCCGACAGCAACTATTGAAGTTGCTGCCACAACGGGCATGCTTAAAACACCGTCTGAAATATGCATCGGCATTCTCCTTCTATCAAATAACGTTTCTATTTAATTGATTTGATTTGTTCTAATTGTTTTTCTAAAGCAAGAATATATTCATTTGCTTCTTTGATTGATTTTGGCATAATTTTGTTTTCAGAAAAAACTTTGGCAAGCGTCGGCAATACCAAGCCTGCTTCACTCATTAATTTTTCATTGCACAAAATTTCTTTTGTCCCTACTTCCAAAACTTCACCATCTTTCATAATAACGAAGTTTTCGCCCCATTCATAAGCCGTATCCACATCATGCGTTGTCATAATAAGAGCAACGTTATTTTTATGTAACTTATCCAAAATTCCCAAAAATTCTTCAAGCGCAAGGGGATCTAAGCCTGAAAAAGGTTCGTCCATTAGAATGATTTCGGGACTCATCGCGAGTATACCTGCAATAGCACATCTTTTTTTCTGTCCCAAACTGAGGGCAAAAGGTGAACGCTCGGCCAAATGGCTTATGCGGACATCTTCCATAGCTTTTTTTACACATCTGTCAATTTCACTTTTTTCAAGTTTTAAATTGATCGGCCCAAAACGCACATCTGTTGCCACTGTGGGGGAAAAAATTTGATGATCTGAATTATCAAAGAGCAAGCCAATTTTCTTGCGCATATCATCGGCATTGGCTTTTGTAAGGGCTTCTTCTTTAATTTTTATTGTTCCGCTTTGCGCAAGATAAAGCCCGTTCAAGTGATAAAGCAAAGTACTTTTTCCACAACCGTTTGAACCCATTATCACCGTTTTTTTATTTAGTGGAATATCTAAGCTAAGCCGATTAAGAGCATGTGTTCCGCCTTTATATGTGTATGTGAGATTCTCGATTTCAATTTTTGCCTGATTCATTACTTACCGACCCTGAATGCTATAATTTAGAAAGATTGCGATAGATAAGACTATGCAAGAAGAGATAAACAAAACAATGTCTTTGCCTTGAATTTTTCCTAATTCGATAGGAGCAACCGCTCCACTGTAAGAGCGCGCTTTCATAGCTCGATAGATATGTTCGGAGCGATCAAAGGCCTTAATAAACATTCCGCCCAAAACATAGCCCATGCTTTCAAGAACAAGGAGGTTCGTTTTTTTAGCCGTAAACATGCGTGATTTGAGTGTGCGCATCTGCTTACCTAAATCTTCTTTGAAAAGATACACATAGCGAGTGGTAAGAAAGAGGATAGAAACAAAGTTTGGCGGAAGTTTCATAGCCGCTAAGGTTGAAATAAACTGCTCTATACCGTCATTGCCGAGCATTGCCGAAAGAATAAGCACAGCCACAATAACCCGTGTGCATACTAAAAAAGCAAAGTGTACAGAGTCGAATTGTATGGGAAACCCGTTACTTATACTAAGCGTAACCAACATCAGCAATACAAAAGGAATAACATGTAAAATACGTGAATAAATTCGAGAAACAGAAATTTTTTCACAAAGTATTAAAAAGGGTAATAAAACAAAAATGACCCCAAGCAGAATACTTATGCGATCGATAAACATTATTCCTATTACCCAAGTAAAAGAAGAAAGAACCTTTACTCTGCAGTCAAACATAAACATTTACCTCCAAAAAATACCAACGCCGTTTATGTTTTCAGCTATAAGTAAGTTTGCAGTAATCAAGTTAAACAAAAAAAGCACATCAACTTCATAAGAATTGACGTGCCCGTATTTACACATAACCATATCATTAAACATGGTGCACAAAAACATTAAGTATCCCGGCTTGTGTTATAGAGAACTCTCTACAAACGAGAATCCTTCTTACGATTGTAGCCTACCTTCCCACAGATTTTATCTATAGTGACGAACTTTCGTTCCAATGGCATTC
>CAYJHY010000307.1:0-2681 GCA_964369875.1 uncultured Mailhella sp. | reverse complement strand
TATCTTTCAAAACCTCTGACAAGCAAAGATTTTGAAAAAGTGGCGCGCAAATGGTTACCCGCAGAAAAGTGGGAAAGTGCGTAAATAATATCGTATTGATTTTTATAACTCGTTCTTTATATAAAAAATCCCGTTTTACTTTCAAAAACGGGATTTTTCTTTTAGAGCAAGTTCAAAATTTATTGAAAATGCTATAATGCAAAATGCTATAATATAAAAATGAATTTTAATGCTTTGGCCATGCGGAAAAAGCTTGTTTTTCCAATTTCATCTCACCCTTAGCATCTTGGTAAATATTAATCCATGCCTGCCAATTTTTGTAGTCAACCTCAGGATAATCAAGTCTGTAATGACTACAACGACTTTCAGTACGCATAAGAGAAGCTTTTAGCTTCATTTGTGCTGTGATTATCATATTCTCTGTTTCATGCGCCAGTCTCAATCCATGTAAATCCTTGGCAATCAGCATAGGGACGTGATGTTCATAAAGTTCATCAACGTAGATAAGCGCCGCTTTCATAAGATTTTCTTTTTGGATATATAAGATAAAGTTTGGTATCATAATACCTTGCAATACTTGCGTTACCCAAGCCGGTGAATACCCTCTTTGCCTATTGATCGGTGCTAAAATTTCTTCTTTTGCACTCTCCAATTTTTTTGAAGATGCATAATTTAGTTTAATATTTTTTGTATCACGGGCTGCAGCGGCTCCAACAATGGCGCCCTGTATCGCCGAGGCGGCCATGGAAGAACCAATCTGTGTATAAATACCACCGGAAAGATAAGAACCCATAGCATCTCCTGCTGAATACAAGCCTGCTATGGTTGAAAGACCTTCTGCGTTTACAGGTAACAGTCCTTCCGCTTTATGGATTGCCATACCGGCTGTTGAACCACCGACTTGTTCACCGCGCGCATCGGGCCCACCGTTTCTGCGTGGTCTTTGAGGTTGCCCCTCCTCTGAGCCGGGACGAGAAACAACAGCACCGCCTTCTCCTGCACGCATTCTGGCCTCTCCGTCTCTTGGAGGTCTTCTTCTGTTTTCGCCCCCTTCTCCTCTACCTCTTTCAGAATCTTGAGGTGGCATTGAAGACATTTGAAACTCATCGGGAACATAAGGAGCGGGAGGCATTGAAGGATCGTTTACAGAACCGCCTCCTCGTGTAACCGGTGCACCTCCGACATAAGCATTATAATTTGTGTTTACGCCTAAATGATGATTAATGCGCACCCCTGTAATTGAAGGTTTTTCTTCAACTTGTCCATTCCAGTTATCATAACACGAACCTGAATTAATAGCTGATGCGGGATGCCCGTCATTCCATTCCTTTCCTGTTACTTTAGCGCCTATTTTATATGCCATTATCGTTCCGTCATGCGTCAAATCACACATGGGAAAACCGTTTGGCTTGAAACCGCCGGCTCCGGTACACAAAATCACCGCTTTTGCATGGAAATGGATAATTTTATTCTCGTCAAGACTAAATCCCGATGCTCCGACAACTCTGTCCCCTTCTTTATGCAAATGTGTGATCATAACACGCTCATCAAGAGATATCTTTCTTGCATTCAAAGGGAGCATGAACGCTTCATTACAAGTTGGAGAATCGAAAAAACCCCATTCTTTAAGTTCTTGAACCCTGTCGTAAGAATGATCAAGGAGTTGTTCAGTAAAAACAGGATTATTTGTCTGTAAAGATGACGCGGCAACTTTGCGTAGGAATTCTTCTTTAGACATAGTTGCAGTGTTTTTATCGTAACTAAAAACCCCTTTACCAAACGGGGTCATCCCTGACATTCCAACACAGCCTTTAGAAACAAGGTGTACTTTAGCGCCCGCGTCATGTGCTTTTACTGCCGCAAAAACTCCGGCTATACCGCTTCCTATAACCAAAACGTCAGACTCACGTTTTTCAACGGTAAAATCATTTGGGTTTACTTTAGGCGTATTCACACTTGTCTGCGCAGCAAACGCTTGATTGGCTAAAAGAGCCGATCCGGCAACCCCTGCCACTAAACCTAAAAACTTACGACGTGAAAAAGATGTATCAAATTCCATTTTTATCTCCATGACACCATAACAGGCAGTGATTTTTCAGGGGTTATTGTAATTGCATTGACAGGGCAATATAATTTACAAAGATGGCAGATTTGACAGTCCTCTTGATAGGCAATTTCTGCAAGCTGTGTCTCAGCATTAAGCCTAATAACATCCATTGCACACGCCCGCACACAGTTTCCACAACCAATACAACCCGAAATTTCTTTAATTGGCATAACTTCTCCTCAATTTTAAATAAAAATAGTTACAAAACATAGAAAACTTTGCATTTTTCATGCCAAAGAAACAAACTCCTAACCCCTTACAATTACATATCAAAAATAATATCAAAGTTAATATTGTGTAAAAAAAACACAGCCTTGGTAATTTTTTATACAGCACTCTGCGATATGAGGCATTATTTATGGACGATTAAAACAAAAAAATCCGACGTTTGTTTTACCAAACATCGGATTTTACAAATAAAATTTGTGGCGGAGAGGGGGAGATTCGAACTCCCGGTACCTTTTGAGTACACACGATTTCCAATCGTGCTCCTTCGGCCAGCTCGGACACCTCTCCGTCGAGAAATACTTCTATATTAAAGCCCAAAAGATAGCAAGTTAAAAATGCATATTTT
>CAYJHY010000306.1:0-2691 GCA_964369875.1 uncultured Mailhella sp. | reverse complement strand
GAGGGTTTGGGAGGGGGGAGAACACTCTTTTTTTCAAAAAATAGGTTCTCCCCCCTCCCAATTAGAAAAAAATTCCCCAAATAAAAAAACAAAATACCTCTAAAAAAATATGGCGAAAATTTCACTTTTCCTTTAAAGTACCAAGGAAATTAAATGAGAACTATTTTATTAATCGTAACGAGCTTAACGGTAAGAAAAGGATAAGAAAATGAATAAGCCTTGGGATGTATGTGAACAGGTCAGTGCTTTTAAAGCCTATGAAGCAGGCCTTTCCATGGAAGAAATCATGGAAAAATATCAATTAAAAGAAGTGACTAAGCTTGCCAGTAATGAAAATCCTTTGGGGGTTTCCAAAAAGGTGCAAGGGGTGCTTGAGCAATCGGCAAGCCTTGCCTATCGCTATCCCCAGTCGGGCAACCCAAAGCTTGTTAAAGCCTTGGCCGCTTATTTTTCTAAAAAATATCCTCATATCAGCGAAGAAAATATTTTTGTGGGCAATGGTTCCGATGAAGTGATTGACCTTTTGTTTCGTGTGCGTTGCGAACCAAAGGTGCATAATGCTGTAGCCTTTAAGCCTTGCTTTGCTTTGTATGAAACCCAGTCCAAACTTCATGGCTGTGAGCTTCGTCAAGCACCTCTTAATGCCGACTTTACTTTTAATTTTGATGCGCTTTCGGCTTTGGTTGACGAAAATACTCGCTTGGTTTTTGTGACCAGTCCCGATAATCCGTCAGGACTGCTTGCGCCCAAAAGTGAACTGATTAGACTTGCCAAAAGCCTCCCTCCTGCTTGTCTTTTGGTGATTGACGAAGCCTATATTGAGTTTGCCGGTGACGAAGCGACCCATTCTCTGATTGCTGACTTGCAAGACTTGCCTAATGTGGCACTTATGCGTACCTTTTCCAAAGTTTACGGACTTGCCGGTTTGCGCATCGGTTATGGCATTTTGCCTTCGCAACTGGCCAATTATCTCTGGCGTGTTCGCTTGCCTTTTTCCATTAATATTCTTGCCCAAGAGGCAGCAGTGGCCGCCATTGAGGACGAGGAATTTATGCAAAAAACGGTGGCGCTCACCATGGAGCAAAGACCGAAATTAACTGAGGCCTTGCAAGACATGGGGTGTCAAACCTTTGCTTCACACTCTAATTTTATCATGTTTTCCGTGCCTAAGGGCGATCAAAACAAAGCCAAGCTCAGTGCCAAGGAGTTTAGTGTGGCACTTCTTGAAAAAGGTATGATTCTTCGTCATTTGGGCGCCTATGGTTTGCCCGATTATCTTAGAATCACCGTGGGAACAGAAGAGCAAAACGCCCTTTTCCTTTCCCTTGCCACCCAAATTTTAGGACAGGATGGAAAATAGCATGATTATTACCCTAGACGGCCCTGCAGGCGTCGGAAAAAGCACCCTTGCCAAGCGTTTGGCCAAGCATTTAAACCTTTCTTGCCTCGATACAGGCGCTATGTATAGATCCATCGGTCTTGCCCTTGGCTCAGAAGTGGCGGATATGAGTGATGAGCAATTAGAACAACAATTGGCAAGTTTTCGTTTTATTCTTATGAGAAAAAGCGGTCAAGATGTGCTTTATTTTAACGGAAAACCCATCGGCGAAGAAATTCGCACCGAAAGGGTCAGTCGTTTGGCCGCCATTGTGGGGAGTCTTCCACCTGTTCGTAAGGCCTTGCAAAGCTACCAGAAGCAAATAGGGCAAGCAACCTCCCTTGTTGTCGAAGGTCGTGACATGGGAACCGTGGTTTTCCCCAATGCAGAAGTTAAAATTTTCCTCGACGCCGATGCCGAAGTCAGAGCAAACAGACGTTTTCTTGAACAAAAAAACAAAGGTGAAAACGTTGTATACGAAGAAATTCTTAAGGAAATTGTGGATCGTGACGAAAAGGACAGGCAAAGAGCTACCGATCCCCTAAAGCCTGCCGACGACGCCCATATTGTGGATACTTCCAAGCTCGACATCGACGGGGTTTTTGACGCCATACTCGAAATCGTTAAAGCCGTGCCCCCAAGCTATGCAGAAAAATGTCTGCAAGCGGCCAGTAAAGCCCTTGAAAAGTCATTATTTAAAGGCAACCAAAGCACTACTGCCGACAAACTTCCGGGCAAGCCTCAAGGCAATAACACAAGCGCGGACAATGAATACAGTTTCTCCCATCTGAGCGAAGACGGTTCCCTAGCCATGGTTGCAGTGGAACACAAGCCAAACACCTTGCGTACCGCCATGGCCTATGGTTTTGTGCGTATGAACAAGCAAACCATCAGGCTTTTACAAGAAAAAGCCCTCCCAAAAGGCGATGTGCTCAGTGTGGCCAAAGTGGCAGGAATTATGGCCGCCAAAAGAACCGCCGATTCCATCCCTCTTTGCCATCCTCTTCTGCTTAGCTATATCGATATCCGCTTTAAAGTAGGCTTTGAAGGTGTGGCCATTGAAAGCGAAGTCAGAACAGCCCATAACACAGGCGTAGAAATGGAAGCCCTCTTTGCTGTGCAAGTGGCGGCCGCCACCATTTACGACATGGTGAAAGCCGTGCAAAAAGACATGGTTATCGAAAACGTCCACCTCCTCTACAAAAGCGGTGGCAAAAGCGAATATAGAGCCCCTGATTATAAAGGGTAATTTACTGTTTTATTGGGAGGGGGAAAACCCCTTTTGTGTACAAAAGGGAGTTTTCCCCCTCCCA
>CAYJHY010000305.1:0-2700 GCA_964369875.1 uncultured Mailhella sp. | reverse complement strand
TTTTACAACTACCCAGATTACTTATAATTTACAAAAAGATTTATCTTTAGTTTATCAAGTTATGATTTTGTTCACATGTTATTATTAAAAAGTTTTGTGGGGGAGAGCTCGAGAGGGGAGAACTTTTTCAAAAGTTCCCCCTCTCGAAAAAAAACAAAAACAAAACCCAAAAAATAAAACCCTAAAATTAAAAAAGTTTCTCTCCGCCTGCCATGCGAACGAGTTCTTGTTCTTTTTCGCTTGGATCAAGGCGCACACAACGGCTAAAGGTCTCGTCACCAATAAATTCTTTACTGATAAAAAAGTGGTTTTTAGCTCGGGCGGCAAGCTGTGGCCAGTGGGTAATAAGGAGCATTTGCCTTTTTTCTGCAAGCTGTGAAAGCCTGTCTGCCACATGGTTTAGGGTAATACCGCCAACGCCTGCATCCACTTCGTCAAAAATAAGGGTTGCGTCTTCGGATTGATTTTTTTGTAAACCGATAACCGCCAAAAGAAATCTGGAAAGCTCACCACCTGATGCAATTTTATCTAGTGGTTGCGGAGCTTGACCCGGGTTTGGCGCCCATAAAAGGCGTACGGTTTTTTCTATACAGTTTATTGGTTCTTTTTTGTCTTCTTCAGCGTTTTCGAAAGAAGTCTCTGTTGTATAGAGTATATGAGATTGAAAATCAGGAATAACGGATACTTTTTCAGAAAAGCCAAGACCTTTTAATTCTTCTTGCAATGCAGAACAAAAATTTTGGGCGGCTATTTCTCTTGCATGATTGAGTTTCTCAAGAGCATCTGTGAGATTTTGTACGGCGGCTTTTTCCGCTTTTTCAAGTCGAATTTTATCGAGTGAACAAGCGTCCAAAAAGGAAAGGTTCGCATCCACTTCATCTTTCAAAGCAAGAATTTGTGGTAAACTGCGGTTGAGTTTGCGTTTTAGTTGGGCCAACTCATAAAGACGGGCTTCTATATCATCTAAGCTCAAATCTAAATCGGTTTCGGGTGTGGGAGCGGAACGAAAAAGAGCATCAAGCGCTTTCATTTCCTCTTGAAAATTAAGTAAAGCTTCATGGGAAACGCTGATGTTTTTGGACAGTTCTTCTTCTTTGACAAGATTTTCAAGAACACGCGCAAGTTGTGATAAAAGTGCAAAGAGCCCAATATCGCCATCGCCATGGAGAACCCCTAAGCCTTTTTCATACGTTTCTTGAAGATATTCAAAACTTCTGTATTGCTTGCGCATGCTTTCCAGTGTATCTTCTTCGCCTTCTTCAGGGTCAACCTTTTCGATTTCTCTTTGTTGCATCTCTAAAAGTTCACGCTTGTCTTGTAGCCCCAGTATTTTTTCCAGAAGATCTTTTTTATCACTTAGAATTTGTTTCAGAGCTTTGTGCGCTTCGTTTTTTTGATTGAGAATATCCTTGTCTTCCAAGAAATCGTCGACAAGTTTAGCTTGAAAGGAAGTTTGCAAAAGCCTTTGCTGTCCGTGCTGACCCACGTGTAAAATCAGTTGTGGTCGTAGCTCCTTAACAACTCCTTGGGAGGCAAGATTATCATTAAGAAAAAATCGACTGCGTCCCGATTCTGCAAGCAGTTCACGACGTATACAATATTCTTCGCCACCTATGTAAAAAACCGCTTCAACTTGAGCTTTTTTACTGCCTTTTCGTACCATATCCGCAGACAGCTTTTCTCCAAGCAAAAATTGTATTGCCTTGAGAATAAAGGTTTTTCCTGCTCCGGTTTCTCCTGTTAGGGCGTTCATTCCTGATGTAAAGTCAAGTTCAGCGTTTTCAATAAGGGCAAGGTCACGGATTCTGAGATATTCAAGCATAAAAACTCCAAGGACTTATTTTCTTCTGAGGCGAGGGTCGAGCATATCTCTAAGGCTTTCGCCAAGGAGGTTATAGCCAAGAACCGTGATGAGAATAGCAAATCCGGGGTAAAATGAGAGCCAAGGGGCGATACTGAGAACGTCTTTACCGTCTAAAAGCATGTTTCCCCAGCTTGCAGATGGGGGTTGTACTCCAAGCCCTAAAAAGCTAAGAGAAGATTCCACCAAGATAGCACCTGCCACGCCAAGGGTTGCCGAAACAAGCACAGGGGCAAGGGTATTGGGGAGAATGTGGACAAAGAGTATACGGGTAGACGAAGCACCCGCCAGTTTAGCGGCGGCAATAAAATCGCGCTCACGCAATGACAAAGTTTCGGCACGCACCAAACGAGCCACCCCCATCCATGAGGTAAAACCAATAACAATCATAATATTATAAAGGCTTGGATCTAAAAAGGCAATAACGGCCAAAATAAGAAAAAATGACGGAAAACAAAGCATAATATCCACAAAACGCATGATTATTTCGTCAATAAATCCACCAAAATAACCGGAGATAAGCCCAAAAACAATACCGATGGCAAGGGAAATCCCTACCGCCACAAAGCCCACCCAAAGGGAAACCCGTGCGCCATAGAGTAGACGAGTGTAAATATCTCGTCCAAGGGCGTCGGTTCCAAAAAAATGTTCCATGGAGGGCGCCGCCAAAATATTATCTAAATTAAGGGCGTCGGGTTGATAAGATGTAAGCCACGGGGCAAAAACAGCACAAAAAGCCATGCTGAGTACAATGGTTAGTCCTACAAAAAACAGAATATTTGTTTTAATAAAAGAGGGAGTGATACGCATTATAGCCCCTTCTTGTCAAAACTTTGATT
>CAYJHY010000304.1:0-2704 GCA_964369875.1 uncultured Mailhella sp. | reverse complement strand
TTTTTGACTTAGACGGCACCCTCACCACCGTCGAAAGCTTACCCCTTATAGCCAAACATTTTAATGTAGAAGCCGATCTTGCCGAATTGACGGAACAAACCGTTGCAGGTGACATTCCGTTCGCCGAAAGTTTTACCAAACGCAGTGCGATTCTTGGGAACCTTCCTGTTTCAGAAGTAGACAAATTTTTAGGTACTGTCCCCCTTTTGCCCAACGTTCTTCGATTTATTCAAGACAATAAAGAGCATTGTGCCATCGCTACGGGAAATTTATCCCACTGGATAAATACCTTGGTAAAAAAAATAGGCTGTGAGTGCTTTTCCTCTGAGGGTATTATAGAAAACAATAAACTTGTCAGACTTACCAGTATTTTAGAAAAGGAAAAAATCTGCCAAATGTATCAACAAGAAGGATATGAAGTTGTTTTTGTAGGTGACGGAGCCAATGACGCAGACGCTATGCGAGTAGCAGATATTTCCATTGCCAGCGGGGTTGTTCACCCACCCGCGCAAAGCGTTTTATCTGTAGCCAATTATGTTTTTTATAGTGAAGAAGCCTTATGTCATCAGCTTTATCAATTAAAGAGCTCTGTATAATTACAAAATTCATCTAAAATACACACCCCATGAGGTACATATGAACAGCGACATGAAACTTTATTATGATTACACCATTTCACCTTTGGGCAGGCTTTTCTATAAAAGCATAACTTCACAACTCTCCAATATAAAAAACAAAACAGTATTCGATTTTGGAAGCGGTTTTGGATTTACGGCAAATTATCTCGCCAAAAACAACGAGGTAACCGCCCTTGAACAAGATAAAAGCATGATTGAAGCAAGTGAAAGATCCAACAACTATACGCAAATCCATGGGGATTTAACCGCCTTGACCACTATCCCAAGTGAAAGTTTTGACGTGGTTCTTTGCCATCTTGTCTTAGAATTTGTGGACAATCCCAAACAAATTCTAAATGAACTTTCTCGAATTTTGAAAAAAGGGGGCTTACTTTCTGTTGTCAGGCACAATAAAAACGGCAGATTAATCCAAGCCATCGTCCAAGATTACGATTTAGAAGACGCAAACACACTTTTAGATGGTGGTTTTTCTTACTCAAGCGCCTTTGGTGATATAAAATATTACTCTAACGAAGATTTATTTAAGCAACTGCCTGAACCAATGCAACTCATTAAAATTTCAGGAGCCAGAGTTTTGGCAAGTCTACACAATGCTTCCGTTCAGAACCAAGAACATTGGGTGGAAAAAATGTTTGCTATAGAAGAACGGCTGTTAGATGACCCTGATTTTTTGAAAATTGCATACTTTAATCATATTTTTTTGCAAAAATAAAAAAATTCCCTTATTTATCCATACGGCTCTCCTTCACAATATTTACGAATAAGAATCGTTGGTAAAAAGGAACTTTTGCTCTATTTTTTTATAACAAAATACTCATCCATCTTCAAATATTTACCCTCGTGGTAAAAACGAACAGAGCCTCTCCCCTCTTGCTTCACACAATACATGGCAGTATCGGCCAGGTGGAAAATTTCTTTGGACGTATTTGCATCATTGGGATAATGAGCAACCCCGATACTACAACCACAACCTATATCATTTCCGTTAAATTCATACCGTCTTTGAAAAATAACAAATAAACCACTGATAATATTTACTATAAAATCAATAGAATCAATGTCTTTTATAAGAAAAACAAACTCATCTCCGCCCTGTCTATAGGCTTTCATAAAGTCGGTACACATCGCGCTCAAATCTTGAGCTATCGATTTTAAAAGCACATCTCCGGCCTCATGCCCAAAGGTGTCGTTCACACTTTTAAAGCCATCCAAATCGCAAAAAAGCACATACCATTTTTCACCAAAGGCGGTTTTGTCTTCAATAAAACGTTGAACATCGTCATGCAAACTTCTTCGGTTGGCAAGCCCCGTCAAGTGATCGTATTGCGCAAGCTTTTCAATAACCATCTGGTTTTTCTTGCTTTCTGTAATATCAACACTTGCAACAAGATGCGCAATTCTGCCATCCTTCCACGGAAAAGAAGAACTTAAAACCCTAAACCAAGATTTATCAAATGGGCGTTCATAATCCCATTGATATGTCTTATTCAACTGCCCATGTTCATCTAAAAGTTTAGGCTGTGGACAAAACTCGCATGGCTCTTTTTTTTCGGGAAAAAGAACTTTCCAGCATTTCTTGCCTATCATCTGCTCAATCCCGCCATAGGGTACGGCCATGGATTTATTCACATATAAAACATCATGGGTATAATAATCGTTCACATAAATATCAATACCCAAGTGATCGAGAACATTACTCAAAGCGGCTTCTGTGCTGGCTATGCCTTTTTGAAACATTTCGAGCTTGATTGCATTGGCAAGTATATTGAGTAAAGAACACGCTTTTGTGATTTCCGCTTTTCCGTGTCTCACTTTCTTTCTGCGATCGCCAAGCCCCACAAAACCGGCAAGCTCATAGTTCTGATTGAGAATAGGAATAAAAACAAATACATTAATATTAAAGAAGGAAGCTAATGTTGCTTGAATGGTATTGCACTCACCATCTTCGGAATAAAGGACAACTTTGTGAGAGCAAAGCTCACTAAACATTTCAAGACCAAGCTCTTTTTTTAAATCAATTTTTTCAGGTAAAGGACAATTTGCAACAATTTCAAAAAATTCTTTCT
>CAYJHY010000303.1:0-2723 GCA_964369875.1 uncultured Mailhella sp. | reverse complement strand
AAATATTGGCGTCCCCAAGGGGATTTGAACCCCTGTTGACGGCGTGAAAGGCCGATGACCTGGGGGGTATACTTATCTTATATATTTTAGTATAACTCTAATTCGAAAATCTTATAGGAGTTATATTATGGATATTGAAGTTATCTGGGAAACTTACATTAGTAGTAGACGTTTTGAAGAAGTCAACCTTAAAAAAGAAGTAAGTCGTTACAATTGCCATCTTTTACCCTATTGGAAAGGTAAAAGTTTAGAGGGTTTAAAATTCCGCGACATCCTAGACTATCGCCATCATCTCGAAAAGAAAAACCTTCGCCCTCAATCTGTAAAGCATTGTATGTCACTTTTAAAGCGTGCATTAAATCGAGCCAAACAGCTTGAAGTTCATCCATTCGACATTCCTCATTTTGAAATGCCAAGAATAAACAATGAAAGAACAAGGTTTTTGAGTGATAGGGAAGTCAAGCAATTACTTGAACGTTTGAAGTGCCGTAGTCAACTTTGGTACGACATATGCACTTTCGCCATTCAAACAGGCATGAGAGCCGCCGAGATATTTCAGCTTACCACATCTGCTGTCAATCTTGGTTTGAGAACTATTACAATCTTCAAATCAAAGACTAACAAAACTCGAATTTTGCATATGAACAACATAACGTTTGCAATTGTTGAAAAGTATTATGCTATGCAAATGCAATATCTGTTCTCTGACAAGTTGATTAAACAACCATCAAAGATTTATCGTGAAACAGTAGAGGATTTAAAGCTTAACGCAAATTCCGAACATCAAGATCGGGTGGTTTTCCACACTTTGCGCCATACTTTTGCATCGCAACTCATGCTTAAAGGAGTTCCCATTGAGCAAGTGAGTAAGCTACTTGGGCATAGTTCGCTTAGTATGACTATGCGTTATGCACACCTTTCGCCACACTCAGGCGTCACTGCAATGAATCTTCTCTCTGACCTTTGTCTAACATAACTTTATTTTTGCCGTCAAGATAAAAATAATTTGCAATAAATTATGCTAGCGATTGATGGTGTGTAATGGTCTGTAATGATTGATAATCAGTGATAATAAAAGACAAGAATATTCAAGAAAAGTCAATAAAACACGATAAAAGACAATAAAAGTCAATAAAATTTATTATATTATTGTCGCATTACAAAAAATATTATAGATTATTGTATGTCTGTATGGCAGGACAGGTAAAGTGGTACCACTTTTTCTAAGTGCCACTTTACATCCTGCTCTGCGAGGCGACTTATTCGCCTTTGGCTCAACGTAATTGTATTTTTACTTGGAGTAAAAATGAAAAAAGAAAAACGCAAAAACATGATAAAATCCTATGTTACTGATGATGAGTATAGCGAAATTTCAGCATCGTGCAGTCGGTCGGGACTTTCTATTTCAACGTTTGTAAGGCGTGTATGTTTGGGGTCGGTTGTTCCCAGTCGAGAAGACGCTCAAGCACGTCGGGAATTGCTAAAGGTAAACGGAGACCTTGGACGTCTTGGCGGACTTCTCAAGCAAGCTATCACCGCAACCGGTGAGCGTGAAAGCATTCGTCCACTTTTGAAGGAAATAGAAGTTCTTCAATTGGAGTTAAAAGAAAAAGTAAAGGCTATTTCATGATTAGTAAGCGTGTTCATTGCGAGGCAAAGAATGATAACTATAAACGTTTGGCCAACTATATTGCCGACGCCAATCATGCAGGGGAGAAGTCGCTTTTTAGTTGGTGTGCAGGAACGTGGGCAGGCGATGATTATGCCCTTTCCATTCAAGAAGTGATGGACACGCAAGCCTTGAATACTCGAACTACCAAGGAGAAAACCTATCATCTTGTGGTGAGCTTTCGCACGGAGGACGAGGGGAAACTTTCGCATGAAGATTTTAAGGCCATTGAAGAGCGTTTTGCCACAGCCCTTGGGCTTGAAGAACATCAAAGGCATTGCGGTGTGCATATCAACACGGACAACATGCATATGCATATTGCCTATAACCTTATTCACCCCGAGACGCTTCGCAGGAATGAGCCCTATCGGGATTATTGGAAAAGGGACAAGCTTTGCCGAGAGATTGAACAAGAATACAAGCTCAGCATTGATAACGGAATCGATCTACTTGATACGGGGGTGAAGCTTGGGGAAAAGTCGGCTAAGAAAGAAGTGCTGACAGGAGAAGAAAGCTTCGAGCGTTTTGTTCACGGGTATCATAATGAAATTTTAGAGAATGTGGGAAAAGCAAGGACATGGGAGGACGTACATAAGGTCTTTGCCGAATATGGCCTTGAAATAAAACCCCACGGAAACGGTCTGGTAATAAAGAATAAAAAAGGACGTGAAAGCATAAAGGCAAGTAGCCTTGATCGGGAGCTATCTTTTAAAAAGCTGACGGCACGTTTTGGGGCGTTTGAAAAGGTAAAGGCAACACATAAACCCAAAGATTGGTACAAGAAAAAGGCCTTGCACAGGAACGAGTATAAAGACGTGTTGTGGCGAGAATTTGCCAAGCAAAGCCAACATGAAGAGATTTTGGCCATCAAAGAAAAATGGCGTAAAGAAAAAATACGGCTAACGGGTGTGGCCGTCAGGCGTGCCACCATGGCGGAACTTATGAAGCTTGCCAAAGTCAATGAAGCGTCCGAAATTAACAAGGTTAGGCAATACCACGAAGTCAAAACGGATAATTGGCTGTCTTTTTTGCAAGAAAAAGCAGAGCAGGGTGA
>CAYJHY010000302.1:0-2761 GCA_964369875.1 uncultured Mailhella sp. | reverse complement strand
AAGGCAACGTGCCTTTCTGAAAAAGTCAAAAATTGACTTTTTCAGCATCGACTAAGTAGATTCCCCTTCATGCTCCCCAACAATTCCCTTTGGAAACCCCGTAAGTTTTCTTTTTACTTGCCAAAGCAAGTAAAAAGAAAATTACTGAGGGGGTTTGGGGGAAATCATTTCCCCAAAAAAAACTCTCATTTTATAATTCCATTTCTTCTTCGAGCTGCTTGTCGAGGTTTTCGCTTTTTTTCTTATCACCGACTTTTTTTGAAGAAGATTTTTTAGGTTGAATAAACTCAAATTCCAAATGCTCAGAATCAGGTTTATGAGCAACAACTTTGGCAATCCCACCTTTGCTAAGTTCTCCAAAGAGAACTTCTTGGGCAAGACGATCTTCGAGCTCAGTGCGAATAAGTCTTTGTAGTGGGCGAGCACCAAGTTTCGCATCATACCCATTTTTTGCAAGCCATGCTTTGGCAGTAGCAGTCAGATCAAGTTCTACTTGTTTGTCTTTCAGACCGATAAACATATTTTGCACAGCCTTGTCAACGATGGGCAACATTTGTTCTGCTTGCAAGGCCATGAAGCCGATAATACCATCGAGGCGATTTCTAAACTCGGGGGTAAAAAGTTGCTCAACGGCTTTAATGCTACGATTTGAGGCTTGCCCTTTATCTTTATCTAAGAAGCCCATGGGTTTTTGTTCCATTTCCCTTGCGCCCGCATTGGTGGTCATAATAATGGTCACATGCCTAAAGTCGGCTTTTTTACCGTTATTATCGGTCAAAGTCGCATAATCCATTACCTGTAAAAGGATATTGTAAATATCGGGATGTGCCTTTTCTATTTCGTCAAACAAGAGTACGGCATGGGGGTTTTGACGCACAGCTTCTGTGAGTAAACCACTTTGCTCAAATCCGACATAACCGGGAGGAGAACCGATAAGCCTTGAAACAGCGTGTTTTTCCATGTATTCGCTCATGTCAAAGCGCAAAAACGGCACTTGTAATTGATCGGCAAGACATTTTGCAAGCTCAGTTTTACCCACACCCGTAGGCCCATGGAATAAAAAGGAGGCTTCGGGGCGATTTTCTCTCCCAAGGCCGGCCTTAGCACGCCAAATTGCGTTACTTACAATTTCCACTGCTTCATTTTGTCCAAAAATCTTTTTGAAAAGATCTGTTTTGAGAGAACGAAGTTTTGCTTTTTCACTGTTTGTTATGCTTGCCACAGGAATATTCGCCATGGAGGCAACAGTACTTTTAATGTCATTAGCGGTAATAAGAGGACGATACACAGGTTTTCGTCTTTTTCTTTTGATTTTCAGTTCTTTTCCGTCATTTTCTTGAATGGACTTAAATTCTTGAAGGTCATGCTCCAGCATTTTTTCTCGTGCTTTTGCAATAACATCAGGACGCAGACGCATTGAGGCGGCCACTTCATCTAAAATATCAATGGCTTTGTCAGGTAAAAGCTTGTCTTGCATGTAGCGTACAGATAAGTCAACGGTTGCTTCCAAAGACTCTTTACTAAAGCGAACACTATGAAAGTTTTCATAATATTTTTGTAAACCTTGCAAAATCTCGATACATTCTTCGGTAGAAGGTTCTTTGATTTCAACGCGTTGAAAACGGCGAGAAAGCGCACGATCTTTTTCAAAGTTCGTTCTGAACTCTTCATGTGTGGTGGAACCGATACAACGCAACTCACCTGAAGCCAAAATAGGTTTCAAAAGATTAGCGGCATCCAAAGAGCCGCCACTCGTAGCTCCCGCCCCAACAATGGTATGGATTTCATCAATTACCAAAATGGCACCCGGAATTTCCACAAGTTCTTTGACAACAGCTTTTATACGGCTTTCAAAGTCACCGCGATAACGCGCTCCGGCAAGCAATGAACCAAGGTCGAGGGCAAAAATTCTCGTATGCAAAAAAGGTTCAGGTACATTGCCTTGTGCAATAGCCAAAGCAATTCCTTCTGCAATGGCAGTTTTGCCTGTGCCTGGATCGCCTATAAGTAAGGGATTATTTTTTCTGCGCCTTGAAAGAATTTCAAAACATCTATGCACTTCTGACTGACGGCCGATAACAGGATCTATTCGACCTTTTTTTGCTTTTTCCACTAAATCAACAGTATATTGCAAGAGTGCGCTTTGGTTTGACTCTTCCTGCTCTTCTCTTTCAGTGGGCTGTTTCTGTGTACGTTGTTTATGCGCACGATGACCTTTTTGCACTGCTTTGGTCAACTCCTCCACATCTTCGGGAGAAGTTATTTGTGACATATCACTAATAACAATGGAGTCGGTTTGCTGCATGGGGGGATAAATGGGTTCATTCTCAAGATAGTTTTCTAATTTTTCCACACTCAAGCCTTGTTGCTTTAAAAAGTATGTGGCAAAACAATCTTCTTCTTCAAAAAATGAAATGAGAATATCCCCAACCTCTGCTTGACCGTTTTGGTTTTTTTGTGCTTGCTTTAAAGCTCGCTCTATAACACGTGTCACAGCAGGACTTTGTTGAATATCTTCCCGACCGTTTTCTTTTACTTTATTGACGGGCACGTTTTCTTTAAGGTATTCCTCAAGCTGTGCTCTTAAAACAGTGACATCGATACCGCACTCGACTAAAATTCGCTTACCGTTACGTTCAAAAGATATAGCAAGTAAAAGATGCTCTAAAACCATTAGCTCATGATTACGATTACGCATTTGTAATACGGATAATGCAAGGGCTTGCATTAATGTTCTACCCATAAAAAATCCTCTTTATCT
>CAYJHY010000301.1:0-2761 GCA_964369875.1 uncultured Mailhella sp. | reverse complement strand
ACAAAAGGGAGTTTTCCCCCTCCCATACCCTCCCCCTTTCCTCAAAAAACTTTAATAGTGGGATTCTAAATTATAAACTCAGATTTTGTGCCTCTCGGCACATTTACAATTTTTTCAAACAGGTTACCATGAGGGCGTTTCTTTCAGTTGTTTAACTATAAGGAGTTTTTACATGTATTCTTATTTTTTTGCTTTTTGTTTTTTTATCGCAATTATTTTTACTTTTACACATAAAGCCCAGGCCTATACTCCTGTTCCGCCCACACCAAAGAGCGAGTATTTAGAAGCTCTCCAAGAGCTGGGATCTGATGTTCATGCAAAGGATTCTGAGGGCAGAACGCCCCTTATGTTTGCTGTTTTACTCGGCGATCGAGAACTTGCTCAAAAAATATTAAAGAAACAAGCGGATATTAACGCTACCGACAATAACGGTAATACCGCTCTTATGTATGCCCTCGATTACAAAAAGGATATCATGGCGAAATTTCTAATAGATAATAATGCCGATGTCACCTTGGGCAATAACAGAGGGTATACGCCTCTTATTATAGCGGCCGCAAAGCATAATACAGTGCTTGCCTCGCTTTTGTTGAAAAAAAAAGCCGATGTGAATGCCATTTCTCAAAGTGGAGCAACGGCCCTTATAGAAGCGTCCTCGGAAGGTTCCCTTGAATTGGTGAGTTTTTTTGTGGAAAACGGAGCCGATGTAAACGCCTCTCTTCTTGATGAAAAAGCGGATAACGGAGCTGATGGCAGAACGGCGCTTATGGAAGCGGCAAGCTATGGCAATGATAAAGTGACAAAATATCTTATTGATAAGGGTGCAAACTTAGAGGCACGAAATAAACTGGGGATGACTCCTCTTCTTTGTACGGCGTATTACTCTGTGATTCATCAATTCAACTATAGAAGCAAAATAGGCAGTATGAAAATTTTATTGGATCACAAAGCAAATATTAATGCCGTTGACAACAAAGGCAGGACTGCACTTATGCTCGTTATATACAACGAAGTTTTTGATATTGCAGAACTTCTTATGGAATACGACGCCGACGCAAGCATTGTTTCCAAAGAGGGATTAACCGCCCTCGATTACGCCAAAAAAACAGGCAACGAAAATTTTATCAAGCTTTTTCAATAAGAAAATATTTTTTGTATTTTCTGAGGGGTTTTACCCCTCCCAAAAGCAAGTAGATCAAAACAACGTGATACTCTATAATGCATGCTTTAGAATAGTTTGACGAGCTTTGTGCTTTCCTATATCTTGTTGGCTTTACTTTAATAAAATCAAGTTAATAGGAAAATATATGCATAAAGTGAGAGTTGGGATTTTAGGTGGTAGTGGACTTTACAATATACAAGGCCTTGAAAAAATACAAGAACATAAAATAAACACGCCTTATGGTTTACCGTCCGACACGATTATCACAGGGATGATAGGGAAAACGTCAGTCGCTTTTTTGGCACGTCACGGAAGAGGCCATAGTTTGCTTCCTTCCGAGGTTCCGTATCGTGCAAATATTTACGCTCTTAAAAGGCTTGGGGTTCGCTACCTTGTTTCGGTAAGTGCCGTCGGTTCTTTGCGTGAAGAAATGCGCCCACGAGATATGGTGCTTGCGGATCAATACCTTGATATGACAAAAAACCGCTATAATACTTTTTTTGGCGACGATCTTATTGCGCATGTCTCCATGGCGAAGCCCACTTGTGAAATATTAAATTCTCTTTTGGCCGAAGTTGGGCACGAAGTCTTAGAAAATAATCCTGAATTTTCATCCGAAAATGAAGAAAAAAAACGTATCCACGGCAAAGCTTGTTACGTATGTATTGAAGGTCCGCAATTTTCGACCTTGGCAGAATCTAAGTTATACCAAAGTTTTGGGGCGGATATTATCGGCATGACCAATATGCCCGAAGCAAAGCTGGCAAGAGAAGCGCAAATTGCCTACGCTTCTTTGTGCATGGTTACAGATTATGATTGCTGGCACCCTAAGGAAAAAGCAGTTACTGCCGATATAGCCATAAGGAACTTAAAAGCTAACAGCCAATTTGCGCAAGAAATCATTTTGCGTTTCTGCCAAAAGCTTGAAGGATTAAATGATCATGCCCTGCAAAGCGAAGCTCACAGAGCTTTACTTCGTGGTCTTGTCAGTTCTCCCGAAACGCTTAATATGGAAAAAAAGGCTATTCTTGAAGTTCTTTTAGGCTAGTTTTAATCAATGATTTCTAAAGTTTGCAAGACAAAGAAAAGTAATGTGTTAAATTGCGAAAAAAATTAAACTTTTTTTCTCTTTTGCCCTAAAGTTTTTTCAGCTTTTGCCGATAGATGTTTATGTAGAGTTTAAAATATTTCTCGACACATACTAACAAGGAAGTTAGCAATGTTTGACATCTATCAATTTTATGAAATCGAAACGCTTCAAAACCAAGGACGGGTAATGGAAGCTAATGTTTTGCTAAGAGAACTCAAGCAAAGCTATCTTGATGTGCAAAATGAATGTAATAAATTACGGAATCAAGTGCACTACCTCGAAGAATTGCTTTATGTGTCTCGCAACCTCATTTTTGATGGTGACGCTTATTGGTTTATTTCCGAAGGCCAAAAACAAGGCCCTTTCTGCCCCAAGTGTTACCACGATAAAGGTTCTCTTATTCGCTTACAAATAAAACATGTCAGCGGATTTGACCTTTCGCTTACAGAAACATGGACCTGTGACAGCTGTGGACTTAATATCACCACCGAGACTCTGGAACCGGAGTC
>CAYJHY010000300.1:0-2773 GCA_964369875.1 uncultured Mailhella sp. | reverse complement strand
TTTTTTCGACCAATTTAATTGTTTTGCATGTTATTCCAATTTGCTGTTTCTTGGGAGGGGGGAACCCTCCCCCTTTCCTCAAAAAACCTTAATAAAGAGGTGTTAAATTCAAAAATATCTTTTTATCATATCATTTATTAGATTTAGAGAGAATTGGTATAATATAAATATGTTTGTAAACGCAAACGCAGGCTCGGGCAAAAACTCTCTTATGACGTGCTATTGACGATTTTTCGTTTAAAACGTAGTTTATTGTTTGAGCTACCTGTGTTTGTGCTATGTGCCACAGGTAACCTCATTATATTATAATCTCGTTGTATTTTGTCAAGCTCGCAACTCTAGTGCGTGTTCACATAAAAACGAACTAAATCTTTGAATAAATGGTGAGGTGAGTCATGGATGGCGCTTCGGTCGGTGTAGTAGTTTTATCTTATAATGACGTGGAACAAACCCTCGCCTGTTTAGAAAAAGTACATGAACAGGTTGTAAAGCCTCGTCGAATTGTTCTTTGCGACAATGGTTCCGATAACGATACGGTCGACATTGTTTTGAAGCGATGGCAAGAATTAACTTCGAAAAAAGGCTTAGACGAGCCGATGGAAGTTTTTTGCGGTGATTGCTGTGGTGCTTCGCATGTACTTTTGAGAAAAGAGGAAAATCTTGGCGTCGGCAGTGCGCTTAATTATGCACTTTCTTTTTTATTGCGTGATACCTCCTGCCAAGCCTTTTGGATTTTGCACTCTGATACTTTGCCTGAATCTTACGCTCTTGCTGCTATTCTTGATCTTCTTGCGGAAAAAGAAACAGAAAACGAAACTCACAAAGAGCGTAACCCGATTGGCATGGTGGGGTGTAGCGTACTTTTTGCTGACAGAGCGTTACAAGAATGTGCCGGCGGGGGAGTGTGGAGTAAGTTTACGGGGAAAGGACGTTTGCTTGGGCATGGCTATGATAAGTTTGCTCCTTTGGACCAAAAAGAAGTTGAAAAGGATTTAGATTATATTAATGGAGCTTCTTGCTTTATCCTTCGTAGCCTTGTGGAAAAAATCGGATTTTTTGACGAAAGATTTTTCATTTTTTATGAAGATGTGGATTATGGACTGCGTGCAAAAAAAGCAGATTTCCAACTTGTTTGGGCGCCGGGTGCCATTGTATTGCACCACGCACCCCATAACGATATTTATACTCCTATCCTCAACTGGGAAGAGCGCACACTAAGCGATAATATTATGTACTTTAACGTTCGTAACAGGTTTTATATGCTTCGTAGGGAAAATCCTATGATGCTTTGCCTTGCTTTGCCTTCTCTGTTTTTTGCAAGTCTTTTTTCTGTTTTTCTAAAAAGACAAAAAAATGCCCTCTCTTTAAGATTGAAGGCGGCCATGGATGGTATTTTGAAAAAAATGGAAAAAAAATAAGGCAACACAATAAAAACACCTTATTCATATTTTTTTGTAAAAATGAAAGAAAATACACAAAAATCCCTTCTGTAAAAGAAGAAAAATTTTGTGTGTTTTCTTTTTTTATAACATTTTAGTCTTGATTATTATTTTGAACTCTCTTTTGTTTTTATTAAAATATATAAAAAAGTTGTGTTACATTTATATAATAAACATATTTAATATGTAATATGATATAAAAATATAATTTATTACTGTAAATTATATGATATAAATGGTATTATGCGTCTAAAAAAAATATATTATATATTATTTTGCTTTATATTATAGATGTATTAGTTTTATTTTATACAAGTATTATCTTTTTTGTATGTATTGACAAAATAGTTTTTATTTTCTATTCCTCGTTTTATATAATTTTGACCAGAGAGGCTAATATGCAAGTAAACGGTAAAGAAATAGCCCTTGCAAAGCAAACAGATCTGCATGCTTTTTTAACCGAACAAGGGTTTGAAGCGAGTAGAGTGGCTGTGGAACTTAATGGAGACGTGATAGCGCGCGCCAAGTTTCAAGAAATACAACTCCAAAATACCGACAGTTTAGAAGTTGTGTGTTTTGTGGGTGGCGGTTAAATCGATAAAACGAAGCAGAAACGGAATATTTATAAATGATACAATTTGACGATATGCAAAGGCTTTTAGAAGGACGCCATGGCGCCGACAGGCAAGAAAAACTCTCTTCTGCCGTGGTGGGAATCGCAGGACTTGGAGGTCTTGGCTCTCATGTGGCAACCCATCTTACACGTCTTGGGGTTGGCCGTCTTATCTTGGTTGACTTTGATACAGTAGACGAAAGTAACTTGCATCGCCAAGCGTATTTTATGGATGATGTGGGCAAAGCAAAGCATGAAGCCTTAATCGTTCATCTTAAAAGGATTAACCCATATCTTATTTTTGAAGGTCATAATCTTAAATTGACTTCTGAAAATATCCCCACAATTTTTAAGGATTGCCAAATTATTTGTGAAGCCTTTGACGTTGCCGAACAAAAAGCTATGCTCACCGAGTGTGTGCTTGCCAACATGCCACACACTATTTTGGTTGGGGCCAGCGGTATGGCAGGTACAGGCAATCCCAATGCCATAAAAGCAAAACAAGCCATGAAACGCTATTTTTTATGCGGTGACGGTGTGAGCGATGTTTTGCAAGAAAAGTCTTTGTTTGCTCCAAGGGTTGCCCTTTGTGCGGCGCAACAGGCTTGCGTAATTATGCAACAAATTATCGGTGAAGTGAATATAACAGAATAATATTACACTATAAAAATTCTAAAATATAACAAATTAAGGGAAGATTATGAGTACGCAAAACGATGTT
>CAYJHY010000299.1:0-2786 GCA_964369875.1 uncultured Mailhella sp. | reverse complement strand
GATAACGATTTTCCAAAGACCATAACTGTGTCATTTCGGGACGACTGTAACGTTCTATCATTGCTTATATCCTTATATATAGGTATTATATTTTTAATCTTGTTTTTTAGCAGGTTGCAGTCTTAAACTGCCGATGCTTGTTTGCCGGCGCTTTCCCCTTTGGGAGTGCTTGCACTTGTCGAAGCGGAGGCGCTTGCAGTAGAGCTATTTGCAGAACTGCTACTTGCAGAAGTCTCTGCTGAACTTGCAGTGCCGGCTGTTCCTGTGTCCGACCCCGAACTTGCAGGAGCACTGTTTGCGGATGAGTTTTGACCCTCTTGATTTTTTGCCCCATTACCATATTCAGTCACATACCAACCTCCACCTTTCAGAACAAAAGAAGTGTTAGACATCATTCTTGAAGCCGTGGCTTGACAAGAAGGGCAAGGATGATGATCGGCATTTTCGTCCGTAGCGCTTTTCACCCATTCTTCAAACACATGGGCACATTCGGGACATTGATATTCATAAATGGGCATAAAATCTCCACAAAAAAACTTTTATCAACTAAATACTATTAAATGCTAGAATACCGCGCAAAATTCAAGTTCTTCTTATGAACTTTGCGAAGCATAACATTATAAACAAATTATAAAAAACGGGTCTTGCCTCATGTCAGAAACCGAGGCAAACCCGTAAAATTACTTCTTCGCTGCTTTTTTCGCTTCACGAATACGCTCTTTCAAGCGCTCTGCACGACGGTGACGGCGACGATCCAATTCTTTTTTGCGTTCAATTTTCTTCTGAGCCATGGTAATCCTCCGACTACTTATCTCATTTAAGGATAAATAGCATGTTTATAAAATGTTTCCCTAGTAATAGCCATATTTTGCCAAAGTGTAAAGAAATTTTTATAATGATTTTTTTTGAGTTTGAGAATATACTTTTTCTTGACAACAATTGATTATAAAAGCAAATTCTTTTCCTTTGCAAAAAGATATTACACATACAAGGTGCGCCATGACAAAGCAAAATTCTTTATTTGATTTAAATACACCTAAAAATTCGGGTGAGATTTCCCAAAAAGACAGAGAACGAAGTCTTTTTTTAGTTCAAGAACTCAAACGCCATAACGCACTTTACCACACCTCAGACACACCTGAGATTTCCGATGCCGAATACGATGCCCTCTATAAAGAGCTGCTTGGTCTCGAAGAAAAATTTCCCGAACTCGTTCGCAAAGACAGCCCCACACAAAAAGTGGGCGGTGAGCTTTTACCTTATCTGGCAAGCCATGCCCACAGCCTCCGCATGTACGGTTTAGACAACGTTTTTTCCTCTGAAGAATACGCTGATTTTGTACAAAGAGCAAAAAACTATTTAGGAAAAAACCTTCCCACTCCAGAAATTTCAAAGCTTCAAGCGGACACATGGTGGATCGATCCCAAATTTGACGGTTTAGCCGTGGAAATTATCTATGAAAACGGTGAACTCCTTATGGCGCTGACCCGTGGCGATGGAGAAGAGGGAGAGGTTATCACCTCGGCCATTAGAACTATGCGCAATGTTCCAAAGCACTTAGGCGATAGCCTACCCTTTTCTCGCCTTGAGGTGAGAGGCGAAGTGCTTATGCTAAAAAAAGATTTTGATAAACTCAATGAAGAGCAAGAAAAAGCTGGTCTTAAACGCTTTGCCAACCCACGCAACGCAGCGGCCGGCTCTCTGCGCCAATTAGACACCAGAATCACCGCCAAGCGTAAATTAATTTTTATTGCCTACGGTGTGGGACAGGTCATCGCTTCCGACAACACCCAAAGCCCACAAGACAAAATAGGTCTTGCCCTTTGGCCACAGCATGAACAACTCATGGAAGCACTCAAAAATCTCGGTTTTGCCACTCCCCCCCTCAGCCGAATTTGTCACAATCAAGCCGAAGCCTTGGAATATTTTGAATTTTTGGAAAAACAAAGGGATGATTTACCCTATGAAATCGACGGTGTTGTTTACAAAATAAACAATCGAAAAGCACAAGATATTTTAGGCTTCACCGCAAGGGCGCCTCGCTTTGCCACCGCTTGGAAATTCACCTCACGCCAAGGGCAAACCCTCCTCAAAGACATCAGCATACAAGTAGGCAGAACAGGCGTGCTTACTCCTGTGGCGGAACTCGAACCTGTGCCCATCGGTGGGGTTATGGTCAGCCGTGCTTCCCTCCACAACGAAGACGAAATCCAAGCCTTAGATGTGCGTATCGGCGACACTGTGCAAGTGGAAAGGGCGGGCGACGTTATCCCCAAAGTTATCGGTGTTATACAAGAAAAACGACTCGAAGCATCCACTCCTTACATCTTCCCCACCCACTGCCCCGTTTGCGGACACGAAGCCAAACGATTCAAAGGCGAAGTGGCCAGACGCTGTGTGAACAAGGAATGTCCTGCCCTTAAAGTACAAAATATCATTTATTTTGTCTCCAAAAACGGTCTTGATGCCAACGGAGTCGGTGAAAAATGGGTGGAAAAACTCGTCGCCACAGGCAGAGTAAAAAACCCATCGGATTTATTCACCATCACTGAAAAAGAACTTTTACACTATGAAGGCATGGGGGAAGTTTCAGCGGCAAATTTTGTCAACTCCCTAAAAGAAGCAAAATATACAGCCCCTCTCTTTAGGCTTATCACCGCCTTAGGCATACGCCTTGTGGGTGAACAAACCGCAAAAACCCTCGCGAAATCCTATCCAAACATGGATGCACTGGCCTTGGCCGACGTGGACAGCCTTCTCCGTCTGCAAGACATCGGCCCCGAAGT
>CAYJHY010000298.1:0-2809 GCA_964369875.1 uncultured Mailhella sp. | reverse complement strand
GCTTTCACAAGCTAATCTTACTGTAGGAATGTTGATATGAACGGAGCTTTGATACTTGCTTTTTCCGGCGCTATTTTAGCGGTAGCGTATATTGTATATGGAACGTATTTGGAAAAAGCGTGGGGAGTTGACCCTGAGCGTCGCACCCCGGCCCACACTCGTGGGGATGGAGTTGATTATGTACCAGCCTCTAAGGCTGTTCTTTTTGGTCACCAGTTTGCGTCTATTGCTGGCGCAGGACCGATTAACGGGCCGATTATTGCCGCGATGTTTGGCTGGGCGCCTGTTTTGGCTTGGATTTTGATTGGCGGGATATTTTTTGGCGCTGTCCAAGATTTTTCTGCCATGTACGTTTCTGTACGTAACGAAGGCAAAACAATTTCGGTTATTATTGAGAAATATATCGGGAAATCAGGTAAAATTTTCTTCCTTTTGTTTGTGTGGCTTTTTTGTATCTTGGTAATTGCGGCTTTTGCCGACATTGTAGCCGATACGTTCAATGGTTTTGTCAATAACACGGAACATTTTTCGGGGGCGGCCACCGGTTCCACGTCTGTTATTTTTATCTTTTTTGCTATCGGGCTTGGTCTTTTATTTAGAAAATATCGTATTTCCTCAGGTTATCAATGTCTTATTGCTATTGTTTGTCTCGTAAGTGCTTTGTACTTGGGATTGACATTTCCGCTTTTTGCCTCCAAGACCTCTTGGCTTGTGTTCACCTTTGTGTATATTTTTATTGCCTCCATTTTACCCGTTTGGCTTTTATTACAACCTCGTGATTTTTTAAATTCTTTCCTTTTACTTGCTATGCTTTTGGCCTCCTTTGTGGGGGTTCTTGCGGCACAGCCCGATATGAATTTGCCCGCCTTTACTTCCTTCACGGTTAAAGGTTTGCACCTTTTCCCCATGCTTTTTGTTATTGTTGCTTGCGGTGCCATTTCCGGCTTCCACTCCTTAGTGTCTTCAGGAACTTCCTCAAAGCAAGTGAATAACGAAAAAGATATGAAGCTTATAAGCTTTGGGGGCATGCTTTTGGAATCCTTCTTGGCAATTATTGCCTTAGTGGCAGTGGGTGCGCTTGCAACTTCTACTTCCATGCCACAAGGTTCTCCCCCCACTATTTTCGCGAATGCTTTAGCGAGCTTCCTTTCGCATCTCGGATTTCGCGCAGACATAATATTTACTCTTATCACTTTGGCTGTCTCGGCTTTTGCCTTGACTTCCCTCGACTCTGTTGCTCGTGTCGGTCGTATAGCCTTTCAAGAGCTATTTTATACCAACGGCCAAAAGCCTACAGGCTCTCTGGCGATATTTTTGAGTTCGGCATGGTTTTCGACCTTTGCCACCCTTGCCATGGGGGCGCTTTTGGTCATTGGCGGTTATATGAGTATTTGGCCTTTATTCGGTTCTGCAAACCAACTACTCGCCGCACTTTCATTGATTGCCGTTTCCATTTACCTTGAAAAAACAGGAAAGAAAAACTTTATGCTCGGTATTCCTATGTACTGCATGCTTATTATCACGTTTTCTTCTTTGCTTATCCTCGTATATAACAATGTTAACAAGCTTCTCGGTGAAACAGGGTCCATCGCTTCCGACGGTGTACAGCTGGTATTCGCGCTTCTTTTGTTGGCTCTTGGTGGAATTGTCGCCAAAGAAAGTCTTTTTAGAAAAAAAGAAATCGCCTAAACTTGAATTTTGTGTATAAAGAATAATTGCCTTTGTAATTTGCAGAGTATTTAAGGATAAAACATGTCCCATCGTATTCATTCGCCTGTACCGAAAGTTGCGGCCATTCATGATTTATCGGGCTTTGGCAGGGCTTCTTTGACCATTGCTATCCCTACCTTGTCAGCCATGGGGATTCAAGTTTGTCCTTTGCCCACAGCGGTTCTTTCTTCACAAACTTCGGGCATAGATGATTACACTTTTTTTGATTTGACCGACCAAATTGCTCCCATGATGGATCATTGGAAACGCTTGAATTTGTGTTTTGATTCTGTGTATAGCGGTTTTTTGGGCAGCGCAAGGCAAGTGGAGCTTGTGGAGCGTTGTCATAATGAACTCTTGCAAGCGGATGGTATCTTTATAGTGGATCCCGTTCTTGGTGACGAGGGCGAGTACTATATGGAGCAGATGAGCGAAATCACCGAAGGAATGAAGCACTTGGTGGCTCTCGCAGACGTTGTAACCCCTAATTTGACAGAATGCTGTCTATTACTCGGAGAAGAGTATAAAACCAACGTCAGCGACGAAGAACTAAAAGATTATTTGATGCGCCTTGCTCAGCTTCGCCCTTCTGAAAGCGCTCAAAGAAAAGGCACAAAGCAGTCCCTTGACAGACGCCCTTTCCCAAAAACTGTACTTATCACCAGTGCACCTTGTCAAAGTGCTGAAAAAACATCCTCCAAGGACTTTACAGGCAAGGAAGATGATTTTGTTCGAGTAGTTGCCTATGAAAGCGCAAGCGAAAGTTTCTGGCAAGTGAAGACCCCAAAAATCAACGCCTTTTACCCCGGAACCGGAGACACCTTTACTTCTGTGTTTCTAGGCTCCCTCCTCAAAAAAGATTCCGTACCCCTTGCCATGAGCAGAGCGGCGCATTTTGTCTATCAGGCCATCCTACTGACCCACGGCTACCACTTGCCAAGCTACGAAGGCATTATGCTTGAAAAAATGCTCCCCAATCTAGCCGAAAACAAAATATACCCCTACGAAGCATTTTAGCGAGTTTTTGTTTTTTTGTTTATTTTTTTATGGGAGGGGGGAGAACCTATTTTTTGAAAAAAATAGTGTTCTCCCCCCTCCC
>CAYJHY010000297.1:0-2811 GCA_964369875.1 uncultured Mailhella sp. | reverse complement strand
GGAGGGGGAAAACTCCCTTTTGTACACAAAAGGGGTTTTCCCCCTCCCAAAAAACTTAACTCTCTAATCTTCTTGAACTCGCTTAATACGAGCCCCAAGGCTTTGCAGTTTAAGTTCCATACCTTCATAACCGCGATCGAGGTGATAAATACGAGAAACCGTTGTTTTGCCGTCGGCGCAAAGCCCTGCCAAAACAAGGGCCGCTCCTGCTCGAAGATCGGAGGCCATAACAGGCGCCCCCGTAAATGCAGGCACCCCACGCACCACGGCGGAATGACCTTTTAAGCGAATATCTGCCCCAAGGCGCACAAGCTCGGGCACATGCATAAAGCGGTTTTCAAAAATGGTTTCCTCGATAACGGAAGAACCTTGACACAGGCTGAGCATGGCCATCATTTGGGCTTGCATGTCTGTCGGAAAGCCGGGATGAGGTCTGGTACTAAAATCAACCGCCTGTAGTATATCAACTTTCTTTTTAGCTATAACACAATCCCCATCTTGAACAAGCTCTATACCACATTCCACAAGCTTAGAGCAAAGCGCTTCCATTTCGTGATAAGGGCACCCTTCCACGATGATTTCCCCATCGGTCATACCGGCGGCGATAAGATAGGTTCCCGCTTCGATACGGTCGGGCATAATGGCGTAAGGGCTTTGACATTTCAAGGAAGAAACCCCTTGAATTTTGATACAAGGTTGCCCTGCTCCTTCGATTTTCGCTCCGCAAGAGTTTAAGAAATTCGCCAAATCCACAATTTCAGGTTCTCGAGCGGCATTTTCTAAAACGGTTTCCCCTTCTGCAAGGCAAGCGGCCATCAGAATATTTTCCGTGCCTCCCACTGTTGGGAAATCAAAATGGATATGCGCGCCACGAAGTTTTTCGCAACGCCCCTTAATGTAACCACCGTCAAGGGTAAATTCTGCCCCCATTTTTTCAAGGGCGGTTAAATGCAAATCCACAGGACGAGCACCGATTGCACACCCTCCGGGCATGGCAACACTCGCTTCTCCGAGACGAGCAAGCAAAGGACCAAGGCATAAAACAGAAGCACGCATGGTTTTAACAAGCTCATAAGGAGCTTCCGAATAAAGCTCGCTCATAGGATTGACTTGCATACAATTATTTTCAAAATTCACTTGAAAACCAAGGGTTTCCAAAAGTTTAGCGGTTGTATGAATATCCCTGAGGTTAGGAACATTGGTGTAATTAATTGTGTCGCTAAAGAGTATGGAGGCGAATAAAATTGGTAGTGCGGCGTTCTTAGATCCACTTACTTTTACCTTACCTTTGAGGGCAACGCCACCCTCCATAATCAAACTATCCATGAGCACTCCGAAATTAATTTTAATTTTTTTGAAAAAAAAGCTTGACCAAATTAAATCTTTAGCATAAAAATCATCTTCTACGGCGGATGTAGCTCAGTTGGTAGAGCACCTGGTTGTGGCCCAGGTTGCCGAGGGTTCAATCCCCTTCATTCGCCCCATTTTTACCCGAACATTGCAAGATGTTCGGGTTTTTTGTTGTCTAAAGCCTGTCTTGTTTTTGATTACTTATTAGAATCATTTGACTTTTTGGTAACAATTTTTATTTTCTTTATGTTTATTTTTGTTGTTTGTGTTTGCCGTATATTAGAAATCTAAATCTAAAGCCAGTCCCAACGGGCAATGATCCGAGCCGTATACATTATTTTCAATCCATGCGTCGGCTATATTTCCTTTAAGCTCGTCCGAAACAAAGAAATAATCGATACGCCAACCTACATTTTTTTCTCTCGCCCTTGTCTTATACGACCACCACGTATAATCGCCCTCTGTGTCCCCGTGTACGTGTCGGAAAGTATCCACATAGCCCTTGGCAACAAAACTGTCTAAAAAGGCACGCTCTTCTTCCAAGAAGCCTGTGTTATACACATTAGTTTTTGGTCGTGCCAAATCCATAGGCTTATGGGCAATGTTAAAGTCGCCGCACACCACAATGGGTTTTTCTTTACGAAGTTTTTCGGCATGCTCTAAAAAGCAAGCCAAAAATCCCATTTTATAGGGAACACGTTTAAACACACCTTTGGAAAGCTCTTCGCCACCGTTTGGAAAATAACCGTTGAAGTAGTGGAATTTCTCAAATTCCAAGTGAACAATCCGCCCTTCTCCTTGATAGGCAGGATCGGGAAGCTCATAATTCACCGCCAAAGGCTTATGCTTTGTGAAAACAGCCACACCGGAATATCCTTTCTTCACTTCGGAAGAAGCCCAGTAACTGTCACGGTCTGCGGGGCGTCTGTCTTCTTCTTTGATTTGGGAAAGATGTGCTTTAGTTTCTTGCACGCCGATAATATCGGTGGTGTTTCCCTCGCCGAACCACTCCCAGTCGGGTTTTTGGCGAAGGGCTCGAAAACCATTGATATTCCATGATTGAAAACGTATCATATATACCTTATTTATTGAAATTCATTTACAATGTTACAGGCTGTTCTGTGACGCTGTCGTCTGTTTTTTCCGATTCGCTCTCAGTTTTTTCTTCTTCACCGAAGCCAAAAAAATCTTTCCCTTTCTGATAAGCATCGTTCATTTTTTCATCAACACCGCTGTCATCATACATTTTCTTGCCACCATCGATCCAACCGTCTACGGTTTCACCGACACCGCTGTCATCGTACATTTTTTTACCGCTATCAATCCAACCGTCTACAGTTTCGCCGACGCCACTGTCATTATATGCTTTTTTTCCGTCTTCAATCCAGCCATCGACGGTTTCGCCGACACCGCTGTCATCATACATTTTCTTACCGTCTTCAACCAAGGTATCCAGATCTT
>CAYJHY010000296.1:0-2816 GCA_964369875.1 uncultured Mailhella sp. | reverse complement strand
ACCGGTTATGAGCCGGTAGCTCTACCAACTGAGCTATGGTCCCAAAGTAGAGATACTTTATATCTTGGTTTTAAGAATTAGTCAAGCAATAGTTTTTGACTTTTGATTTCAAAAAATAGTTTTTCAATATCAACTTGTTATGTGGTATATTGTGTATTTTTACTCTTCTGATCCACGTATCATAAAGTGAATGGTGTGCCATCAAAAGCGGAAATAGTTTGATCATAGCTTTTTAAATGTTGCCAACCAGAAAAAAACAAGGTATAAACGCAAATCATTCGAGGAGATGCTAAGGCGTTTTCTAATTATCTTTAAGCTTCAGTATAGTTTTTTTGATACTTGCTCAAGCATATATATCCGGAGGGAAACAATGATTAAATTGACAACAACCATGGGTGAGATTGTGATTGAGCTCAATGCTGAAAAAGCGCCTATCACTTCTGTTAACTTTGAAGAATATGTGAAAGCCGGCTTTTTTGACGGCCTTATTTTTCACCGTGTTATCGATAATTTCATGATTCAAGGCGGCGGATTTGACACTGACATGAATCAAAAAGAAGGTCGTGCTCCTATCACTAACGAAGCTGACAATGGTCTTACCAATGATAAATACACCATTGCTATGGCACGTACTCAAGATCCTCACTCTGCTTCTTCTCAGTTTTTTATCAATACCAAAGATAATGGCTTTTTAAATTACACAGCTCCTACCTTGAATGGTTGGGGCTATGCTGTTTTTGGTAAAGTTGTTGAAGGTTTTGATGTTGTGGACGCAATCGGTAAAGTTGAAACAGGTTTCAGCGGATTCCATCAAGACGTTCCTGTTGAGCAAGTTGTTATTTTGAAAGCAGAAATTGTATAATTTTCAAAAATAGCAAGTTTTTTATCGTCTCACTCTCAAATATTTGAGGGTGAGACTTCTTGTTTGATAACTGAAATATTTTATTATTGCCAACCGTAACCAAACAAGGTATAAAAGCATTCAACAATAAATAAGGAGATTCCAATGCGTTTTTTAATATCTTTATGTTTAAGTCTAGTTATTGGTTTGACCTGTGCGCAAGCTCATGCGGCTGATGCAAAACCAATGGTCAAATTAACTACATCAATGGGTGAAATTATTATCGAACTCAACCCCGAAAAAGCCCCTATTACTTCAAAAAACTTTGAAGAGTATGTAAAATCAGGTTTTTTTGATGGCCTAATTTTTCATCGTGTTATCAAAGATTTTATGATTCAAGGTGGTGGCTTTGACACCTCCATGAACCAAAAGCAAGTGCGCAAAACCATTAAAAACGAAGCTGATAACGGGCTTAAAAATAATAAATATACTGTTGCCATGGCGCGTACAAATGATCCTCACTCTGCTTCATCGCAATTTTTTATCAATACCAAAAATAATACCTTCCTAAACTATACAGCTCCTAATGCCAACGGTTGGGGGTATGCTGTGTTTGGTGAAGTCATCAAAGGTTTTGATGTTGTGGATGCAATAGGCAAAGTTCAAACAGGTTTCAGCGGATTCCACCAAGATGTTCCGGTAGAGCAAGTGGTTATCATAAAAGCAGAAATGCTCTAATCTGTTGAAGTATAGAGTTTAGAAAATCTCACTCTCGTCATGGAGAGTGAGATTTTTTATTTAACAACATTAGGTGCCTTGCTCGTCAAGAAGAGAAGGGTTATTGTTGAGAAACCAAATAAATAAAGTCATATATTCTGAACAATAAGTGAAACCATCGAAAGCAATGGGTGCTCCTTGTTTACACCATTTTTTTATGGTTTGCCGGCTTTTTCCAAAAGTTTTTGCAATGGCATCTAAACCATTTAGATGCACAGGTGCCAAAGCAACGCACCAAATATTTTTGTGTTTTTGTAGATGTGAACTATGAATTTCATTTTGTAAGCAAGAATGCTGCTCAGTATAGTACATATCATCGTTATCATTGTGGCCTGTGCTCGATGTGTGATCCATAAAAGTTTTGCGTGATGTCATATTTTCGGCCTGCATGGTAAATGGGTTTTTAGAGGAGGAAAAATTTCGGCTAGCGTGCTTATATCCATGGTTAAGGCTTTGGTCGAGACATAAAGAGGAAAAGTCGGCAGATAAAAAATTGGGTTTTGGCTTAGGGGGGCAGGTGTTTTTAAGTTTTAGGTGCGTTATGGTTTTTTGGGGAAAAGGATGATTTGCAAGAGTGCTTAGGGGGGAAGATCTAAAGTCACTTGAAACAGATGAACGAAATTTCACGGGATTGAGGGAAGATTTTTTCATAAATAGTCCTTATTTAGAGTTCTAAAATTAGATTTATACAATTTGTGAAAAGATATTTACAATCTGTTTTCTTGTTTCATAAATAAGAAAATCTGTCAAGCATATTAAGAATTTCTTAAATAATTTAAGCAAGTTATGATAAAAAAGTGGCTTAGACTTGTGAAAAATTTAATAAATTTTAACTGGTTATAGGCAAAAAAGTTTCTTGCTTATAAGAAGATTTATTGTGAGTAATTATATCTGAAAATAGAATTTGTTGTAAAGGAGAGTATTTTCGTTAGTGAGATTTAATATTCTATAGGAGGTAAGTTAGATGTGAGTATCGATAGTATAGAGTTTGGTGCGTGTCGATTAGGATGGGGCTAAGCTGAGTAAAGTGCCGTAGCAAGAAAAGGATGTTGTATATTATGGGTGTTTGTTACAGCTATGAAGTGATAAAGCCGCTTTATAAGGAAAGTATATGATAAGAATTAGGCTAAAATTAAATTTTTGAAAATACTTCTTGACAGCATGACACATTTAGAGCATATTCCACTTCCGCCATGTG
>CAYJHY010000295.1:0-2818 GCA_964369875.1 uncultured Mailhella sp. | reverse complement strand
TGGAATTCATAATCAAAATCCGAAATCGCACGCAGACCGCGCAAAATAGCTATTGCCTTGTGTTCTTTGGCAAATTCCACCAAAAGACCATAAAAAGGCTTAACGCTGACCTTATCTTTAAGAGGGGTGCTTTGAAAGTATTCTTCTACTAATTGCACTCTTTCTTCAAGGCTAAAAAGGGGGCTTTTTCCTGTTTCGTTGGCCACACCGACAATGATGTGATCAAACATTTCCGCACCACGATTAACAATACCGATATGCCCAAAGTGTATGGGGTCAAAGGTACCTGCGTATACCGCTATTCTTGGCTCACGGTCCATACTAAAATCCTTGTTTGACCGTAATGTCTGTCAAGTTCAAGTTCAAGCCCTTCAAAGCCTTCGGTATTGACTTTGAGGTGTTTTTCTACTTCCGCCACAATAAAAGCATCTTCACTGAGCCACTGACGACGAAGCAATTTGTTGAGGCTTAGGGCGAGAAAGTTTTGCGCATAGGGCGGATCGATAAAAACCATGGAGAAGGGTTCAGGGGGGCGACGTCCGACGTATTGTAAAACATCTTCGGTAATGACGTGGCATTTATCATTAAGCCCAAGGCTTCTTACGTTTTCAGAAATACAGGCTGCCGCTTTGGGGTCTTTTTCCACAAAGTAGGCTTTTTGTGCACCACGGCTTAAGGCTTCAAAGGCCAAACTTCCGCTTCCTGCAAAAAGATCGAGAATTTGGCAGTCTTGCCAAACAACCCCACGGGCTTCCAGTAGGGAAAAGAGTGACTCTCTAACCTTACTCATGGCAGGGCGATAGCCGTTGCCGGTAATAGTTTTGAGTTTTCTTCCTTTATAAGCGCCTGCTATAATTCTCATGCTTCATCCTTGCTATACTACATGTATCTACCTAATATTACTGTAGACTAGTGGTTATATCTTTAAGTTTTTGCCCAACTTTCAACAAACGACTTTGGAGACGCACTTGTTCTTTCTGGGATAAACAGTGAAATTCTTCTTTTGCCAAAAGTAAAAGACTGACATGTTCCTTAATTTTTTCCAAAGTTGGTTCAAAATCAATGCCTTCATGATGTATAGTACAGTCTTGCTTATGTGTAAAGAGCGGACTTTGCCCACTTTCCAGATTTATGCTGTCTAAATATCCGGGAATACAAGCATCTAGCTGATACTCATCCTTTATAATCTTAGCCATGGCTTCTTGGGCATGCACTTCCCCGTGAATAAGCACCACATGGGGTTTTTGTGGCATCAAATCTTCCATCCAGTGGAGAATCTGGCTTTGGTCGGCGTGGGCGGAATAACCGCCGATGGTGAAAATTTTTGCGGCAACCTTATATTGTTCATTAAAGAGATTAATATTTTCTGCGCCTTCCACAATATTTCTGCCAAGAGTGCCTACTGCCTGATAGCCCACAAAAACAAGGCTTGTATCGGTACGCCATACACAATGTTTTAAATGGTGTTTTATTCTGCCTGCGTTACACATCCCACTGGCGGACAAAATAATAGCGGGCCCTTCCATAAGGTTGAGGGCTTGAGACTGTTCTGTGCTTTCGGTAAAATTAATCCCGAGAGGATTATTTTCTACACTGAACAGCTCAAAAGCTTCGTTTTTTATTTTTAGTTTATCCACATGTTTATGGAAAATATTGGTGGCATTGATGGCCAAAGGACTATCTAAAAAGATAGGCATATCGTGGGGGACTTTTCCTTGTTTCTTCAATAAATACAAAGAATACATAATTTCTTGTGCTCTTTCCACTGCAAAGGTTGGGATAAGCACCTTACCCCCAAGATTATAGCTGTACTCAATGGCCTCGGCTAATTCCACAAGGGTATCGTCTTCGTTTTTGTGATTGCGATTCCCATAGGTGGTTTCCACAAAAAGGTAGTCTGTGCTTTGCGGTTTGTCGGGATCTTCCAAAAGCAAAGCACCGGGGCGACCCAAATCACCTGAAAAAATCAAACGGGTATTCTTTCCGTCTTCATTGATTTCGATTTCCAAAAAGGCCGCACCTAAAATATGCGCTACAAAACGATAGGTCACTTTAATATTGGGAACAGGCTCAAAGCTCACATCATAGGGAACTTTTTTCAGTTGTTTACAAACCGCTTTAGCCTGAGAAATCGAATATAAAAGCTCTTGATCGAGCTTGTTTTTACCGCTTTTGCGTTTTTTCTGTTTTAAACGCCATTCGTATTCCATTTCTTGAATATAGGCGCTGTCTTCAAGCATAAGGTGCACTAAATCCACCGTGGGTTCCGTACAGTAGACAGGCCCCTTAAAGCCTTGTGCTCCCACACGGGGCAACAGCCCCGAATGGTCGATATGTGCATGGGTCAGCAAAATAAAATCTATGTTTTTGGGGTCGTAAAGGTGGGTATCAAAATTACGTTCTTCAATGGCTTTTCCACCCTGATGCATACCGCAATCCACTGCGAAACGATGACCGCAAGCCTCAATCATATAGCAAGAGCCTGTAACGGTTTGCGCCGCGCCAAGAAATGTTACCTGCATAAAAACTCCTAGATTTTACGGTTTCATATGTCTCTTGGGAGGGGGAAAACCCATTTTTTGAAAAAAATGGAGTTTTCCCCTCCCAAACCCTCCCCCTTTCCCAAAAAAACTTTAATAGTTAGGGGTACTTTTAAATTGTATAAAGGCATAAATTGTTATGTCAGCCCTATCTGGTTTGAGCTTTTCAAAATCAATAATGTTCCCAAAAAAAACTCAAACTTAAAGCAAAATTCTATACAATCATTTTTTACACGTTTTATCTCAAGAAAACGCAAGACTTGCTTTTAATCAAAAAG
>CAYJHY010000294.1:0-2826 GCA_964369875.1 uncultured Mailhella sp. | reverse complement strand
GATTTTTGATTTCTGTGTAATTTCGGTTTGTTTATTCTTGGGAGGGGGAAAACCCTCCCCCTTTCCTCAAAAAACTTTAATAAAGGGGTGATAATCTTAAAAAGGTATATTATTTATTATATCAGATTGTTGGATTTGATAAAATGGGGTGATATGTTTATTGCTTTAATAGCGTAGTTCTTATTTCTTATTGGTAAGGTAAACGCCAAAAGTTGTCAGCATACCGCCTAAAATCATGGCTGTGGTAATGGCTTCTTTCAAAAATAAACCGCTGAGAATAACCCCAAAAACAGGAACAAAGTTAATAAACACGCCTGCTTTGGTCGCTCCAAGTCCTTTGATGGCATCATAAAACCATACAAAACCGACAGCAGAGCCAAAAATTCCGAGGTAAAGCGCACTGAGCCAGAAATCCAAGGGGTGATGCAGAAGGTTTTCAAAATTTCCTTGGCTTAAGGCAAAGGGGATAAAAAACACCGTTCCAATCATACATGCCCATGTGACCGCCACAAGGGGAGTCATATCTTTTAGCAGAGCTTTTCCGGCCAAAGAATATATTGCCCATGTAATAACACAGCCTAAAATAGCAATATCCCCTTTGGTAAAGCTGGAAAAAATCATAAGAACATCGCCATCACTGATAATGGTGGTAGCTCCGCAAATACTGATGATAATCCCAGTTATTTGACGTATGGACAAGCTTTCTTTAAAGAATACCACTGCCCCGAAGGCAATAATAAGGGGATTGTTGGCAACAATAAGAGAAGCTCTGGCGGCCGGTACGGTTTGAAGCCCAAGAAAAAAGAAGAGATTGTAGGCTAAAATCCCAGTCAAAGCAAGAATCGTTACTCCAAAAAACTGTTTTTTACTCAGTTTCGGAACTCCTCCCTTTGATTGCATTACAAAAAATAAAACGAGGGAAGCCGAAGCAAAACGAAGCAAGCCAATCATGGCAGGAGAAGCGTAAGAAGAAGCAATTTTTCCTGCTATAAACGTTCCTCCCCAAAAAAAGGCGCACAGTATCATTTTTATGATTAAAATTGTTTGGGAAGGTTTGGATTCTATTGATGTAGTAGACAGGGCTTCCGGATTAGAAACAGAGCTTGATACGTTTGCCATGGAGTGTTCCTCAATACTGAGACAGGCTAAAAATGAAAATAAACAAAATTCCTATCAAACCTGCGTTCTTGGGGTGTTTTCTCGCAAGATTGTTAGTTTTGTGGCAAGCCCTGTGGTGTCATTAAGTTCCATGATAAGTCCATTGATAGCACCTTTGCCATCAGCACGCTTAAAACTGGAAGGACGTTTGGTGGTAAAGCGGGGCAGAACAGACTCAAAGCTCATCCCAAGACAAGAAAGCTCCACGCCACACATACCAAGGTCGGTCATGTAGCCCGTTCCTTTAGGTAAAATTTGCGCATCCGCTGTTTGTACATGTGTATGTGTACCCACCACGGCGCTCACCATTCCGTCAAGCAAATAACCCATGCATTTTTTTTCACTGGTAACTTCTGCGTGAAAATCTACAACTCGAAATAAAACATCGTCTTCTAAGTTTTCCGCCCATGCCTTGGCGTGCGCAAAGGGGCAAGGGAGAGACTCCATAAAGGTTGTGCCTTGAATACTGAGCACGGCAATTTTTTGTCCATTTTTCAAGGTATATACTTGGGAACCGCGACCGGGGGCAGGTTCAGGAAAATTTGCAGGCCTAAGCACCCGTAATTCGCTGTCGTATTTATTAAAAATCTCTTGATTTTTCCAACTGTGGTTACCGCCTGTTACACAATCGACTCCGCAGTTGAGCAGTTCATTTAGGGTTGAACTGGTGATGCCAACCCCTCCGGCACTGTTTTCACCGTTTGCAATAACAAAATCTATTTCCCATTTTTCTTTAAGATAGGATAAACGATCACGCAAAGCGTGTCTGCCGATGCGCCCAACCACATCTCCTAAGGCTAAAATCTTCACTTTTTTACTCCATACACAACTAGGGTATGTTTCAAATTAAATTAATAAATAGTAATTCGAAACCATAGCCTAAAACTATATCCAAAACACTATAGAGTATTCTTGAACGACATACAATTATTTTTGTGGAAAAATAAATTTTTTATTGGGGTATGTTTCTGAATTATTTTTTCGAGAGAGGGAACTTTTGAAAAAGTTCTCCCCTCTCGAGCTCTCCCCCACAAAACTTTTTAATAACAACACGATAACAACTAAAGCTTGACTAGCTATGCACGAGGTTCTTTTTGTAACCTATGAACAATTTGGCTAATTCTCCATAATAAATAGACTACTTACAAACTGAAAGACCTGTATTTTTTGTAACTATTCAACATTAATCCGAAACAGTAAATTTTTATTCTGCTTTACATTAAAACATAAGGGGCGTATGAACTGACCTGTATGAAGTACGTTAAAAAAGGACACATTCTATGCATTTCCCGCAAGATAAGAACTCGTTTTTAGGTAATATAATGGCACTATTGGCCACTATTTTGTGGGCAGGTAATTTTATTGCGGCCAAGTTGTTTACCATGGGTTTTTCAACGTTTGAAATAAATTTTTGGCGTTGGCTTATTGCTTCTTGTTTAATGTTCCCTCTTTGCTTACCCCATCTTAAAAAAGACTGGCCACTCGTCAAAGAACAGTATAAATTTCTTTTATATTACGGTTTTGTTGGGGTTTTTTTGAGTAATGCTTGTTTTTATGAGGCACCCAATACCGCCCCTGCCATTGATATGACGCTTATTATGGCAACTTCACCTATTATGATGATGCTTTTTGCTCGTCTTATCTTTAAAGATGCAATTAATAAGGTAT
>CAYJHY010000293.1:0-2840 GCA_964369875.1 uncultured Mailhella sp. | reverse complement strand
AAAAAACTTTAATCTGTGAACATATTGCTTTAATAGCAAATATTATAGAACATGTGAGCGTGATTTTGTGTATCAGGTTGCATGTTTTTTTATATGTAAAGGTGAAAAGCAAGAAAAATGCATTTGGTTCTCGTCTGTCTAAAAATTAAATTAATGGATATTTTTGGAATGTCCCTAATATATTTCAAAAATATTCCGATAGACTTGGAAGTATGCTTTTATTTATGCAAGCGTTATGTTGACACAAAGTTGTAACATAGTTTCTATGGACAAACGGTTATATTCGGTTCATAATAATTCAAGCATAGCTCTTATTTATCAGAAGTGTTGTTTTTGTAGAAAATGCTGAAATAAAGATATTTCAAAAACTAAAAGGCGGTTCAGTATGAAATTGAAATTGTTAGGAAAAGTAATGCTTTCAACATTAGCTCCTATTGTTGTGGGTATTGCTGTTTTAATTATGATAGCATCTTCCCTTACCTCGCAGGGATTGTATCATATGGCTGATATTCAATTACTGGAATTTGCCAAAAAGCAAGCCTCAGAAATTGATAATATCATGAAAAACGTTATAGCGCTTGCTGACAGCACTGACAGCACCAAGAACATGGAAGAACTTTCTGCCTTGGCTAATTCCCTTGGTAAAGACAGAGACGCTTCTCCCGAATATAAAGCTTTACAAGAAGAAGCAAGTGCCGACTTGGAAAAACTCACCGAAAAATTTCCGGAAGTAGCGGCTATTATATTAATTGCCAAAGACGGGAAAACCATTGCTTATTCCAAAGATTCTATAAAGCACTTTGACGCAAGTTACTATGATAGTGTGGTTACAGGCTTTCGCGGTCAAATGATGGTTGAAACTCGTATGTCTCAATCTACAGGGGCAATGAGCGCCATGGTCAGTACACCCGTTACCGCAGACGGTTCTACCGAGGTTGCAGACGGAGTGCTTCTTTTTGTGGTTGACTTATCCGCAGTTTCCAAAAGCACCATTCAGGGAATCACCCTTATGCCTACATCTAACCCCTTTGTTATAAACGATAAAGGTATAGTTTTGATGGATAGAGGGTTTCCTGAGCTTATCGGTGAAGACAGCACCGCTTACGACTACGGTAAGATTATGCTTGCTCAAAAAACCGGTATTGATACCTACGACTGGGAAGGCGTCCCAAAAACTGCTCACTTTGCACAAATGCCTACTACAAAGTGGATTGTCGGTATTGAAACCGATGAAAGTGATTTCTACACCACTTCAAACCAAATTTCCCTCTACCTTGCCTTGGCGGGATTGGTGATTCTTTTGGTGGTTGCTTTTGTTGTTTATGTTGTTATTAAAAAAGTGGTGGTTGTTGTTTCCGACAGTGCGGAAATCGCCAGCTATGTGGCCGAAGGCAACCTTACTCTAAAGCCACTTCAAGAAAGTAAAATCAATGACGCTTTGAAAAGACAAGATGAATTTTCAACTTTGGGAAGTGCATTAAAAACCATGATCCAAAACTTGGCAAAAATGGTTCAAGCTTCCGAAGAAAAGAGCAGAGAAGCTCAAGTTGCAGCAGAAAGCGCGGACAGAGCCTCGCAAGAAGCAGAAAAATCCGCACACGAAGCTGAAGCAAAAAGACAAAGTATTCTTGAAGCTGTTGTGCAACTCGAAGACATTGTTAATAATATTGCCTCTGCCTCAAGTCAGCTTTCATCACAAATTGAAATTTCAACCCACGGTGCGGAAGAGCAGTCTGCGCGTATGTCTGAAACCGCCGCCGCTATGGATGAAATGAACAGCACCGTGCTTGAAGTTGCCAGAAACTCAGGTAACAGCGCCGAAATTGCAGACAGCACCAAAGTAAGAGCGCTTGATGGTGCCCATATCACCCAAAAGTGCCAAGACTCCATGACACAAGTGAAAAACGAATCTATGACCTTGCGTCAAAATATGAGCGAACTTGCAAACCATGCGCAGTCCATCAGTGCGGTTATGAGCGTTATTTCCGATATCGCCGACCAAACCAACTTACTTGCTTTGAACGCCGCGATTGAGGCTGCAAGAGCAGGGGAAGCAGGCCGAGGCTTTGCGGTTGTTGCCGACGAAGTTCGTAAACTTGCCGAAAAAACCATTTCGTCAACCACGGACGTTGCAAACGTTATCGCCGCTATTCAACAAAGCACCGACGTAAACGTACAACAAGTGGACACCGCCGTTGCTCGTATTGAAGAAGCCACAGAGCTCACCATAGAAGGTGGAAACGCCCTCCAAGTAATCTTGGAAATGGCCGAAGAAAGTGCTGATGGTATCCGCGCCATCGCCACCGCAAGCGAAGAACAATCCGCAACTTCCGACGAAATTGCACGCTCCATCGTGACCGTTACCAATATCGCCTCAAGCACCGTAACCGCCATGAACGAAGCCGCAAGAGTCGTCAACTCCCTTAGCGATCAAGCAAACCAACTTTCAAGACTCGTTGATAACTTGAAAAGAAGTTAATGATTTAGAATTTTTATTGGGATTGAAGTTTTTGAAGGGGAAACCCCATTTTTTGGAAAAAATGAGGTTTCCCCCTCAAACTCCCCCTTCCTGAAAAACCAATTGTGTATTTTTGTGGATTTACATTTTTAATTCACATGGTAAAGCTCTCAGAATAGATAAAGACAAATATAAAAGCCGTACGAACAAACTTCAGCTTATTCGTACGGCTTTTTACTATTAACGTTTTTTGTGGAGAGGGAGGGGGATTGAGGAAGGGAGAATCCTATTTTTTGATCTAACAGATGACACTCGGGGCTACGTCCTTGTAGCCCACTCGCTCTCGCTTACAAAAAGCGTGGTTTTTGTTTCGCTCGCACTG
>CAYJHY010000292.1:0-2848 GCA_964369875.1 uncultured Mailhella sp. | reverse complement strand
TGGGAGGGGAAAAACGCTTTTTTGTTCACAAAAAAGGTTTTTCCCCTCCCAATAATAAACTTTCTTACAAATCTTTACGCGCTTAAACTTTTTGTTGTGGCTAGACTTTGACGAGTGAGGGCAAAAAGACAATAGATGATAGCAGAACAAATAATTCCAAAAACAAAGGGCGGGAAAGAGGCTATAAGGTCGCTTGGCGCAAAGGGGTTTGCAATACGGGTTTGGGGACTGATGAGAAGGTAGTAAGACATACAACTTACAAATCCCATAAGTGCTGAGCAAATAGCGGCTTTAGCGTTTGATTGTTTCCAAAGAATAAGGCTAAGATAGGGTACAAGGGCAGATGCGCCAATAATACTCCATGCGCTGGTATGAATGATGGCGATGAATTGACCTTCTGCTTGAGCGGTCAAACCACAAATAAGCATGCAAAGGGCTATTCCTGAAAACCAAACAACTTTACTTGTTTTTCTTTGCAAAATATCTTCGGTTATGGAAGAACCTGCAATATGAAACAGGGCAGTGCATGTGGAAAGGGAAGCAGATACAATGGCTAGTACAAAAAATTGCTTAGCGATGGAAGGTAGATATAAATCAACCAAAGTTGGGATTACGGCATCGGGATGTGAAATTTCAGGTAAGATAAGGCGAGAAAGAGCAGAAATAAAGTACATGCCACCAACTAAAATAAGAGAACCGAAGCTTGCCAATACAAGGGATTTTTTTACTTCTGTTTTGCTTGAAAGAGCAAAATGTCTTTGGATGATTTGTGGTTGTGCCCAAACGGCTATGGAAGTTACAATGGTTAAAGACATAATAAAAAAGCCTTGTCCTCCTGAAGACAGGGAGGTAAAACCATTATTGGCTCTGTCAGTTGGAGGTAACTCAGCAAGAGCGAGTAAACCGTCGATAGGGCCCCCCACTTTGGAAAATACCGTATATCCCAAAAATAAAATACCGATGAGCATGACACAGCCTTGCATGGCTTCGGTGAGTAAAACTCCTCTGAGACCACCAAAAATTACAGTCAAGCCAACCACTGCAATAAGAATCCAAATATTTACTACAAGAGAAAATGGTAAAATGCCTTGTAACATTATAGCGGCACCTTTGACTACTGCCGCAGCATAAATGGATAGAAATACAGTAAAAACTAAGCCCAAGAATATTCTGAGGCTTGGAATCTTATGCCCAAGGGCTAAAAGCTGTGCAGGCGTTCTTGCTTGTAAATCCAGTTGCGCTTGCTTAGTATTCCAAGCAAAAAATAAATAAACAAAAAGGGTTCCAAAGAGAACGTTTCCAAGGGCAACGCTCATCATTTGCATACCGTATAGATAAGCTAGGCCACCAAAGCCTACTAAGGCAACAGCAGAAAAATAGGTAGCGATGTAGGCAAAAGATTGCACAAAAAAGCCAACCGCGCCACCTAAAACCATGTCATGTCCACTTCCTTTTTTCACCAGAAAAATAAAGAGGGCAATGTACAAAACCCAAATACTTACCTCTAACATAGAAAACCCCTTTTAGAATGTTAATTCATAAATGCACAAAAAAAACCGCCATCTCACGGACAGCGGTTTGATATGTGTGGTTATTTCTTTCCAATACCTAAGACGCCTACCCGTGCAACTCACGAAGGTTGTAATAATAAGCGTATGCATAAGCTGAAAAAAACATAACTCTAATTCCTATTTATTTAATAGAAATAATATAAATCAGACATGACATTTTTGTCAAGTTTTATTTAAGTGTTTTTCAAATGTGTTGAGAATGTTATCTAAGATTTTGCGTTACTGATCAAGAGAATCCACATCACGACCGGCGTGATCTGTGTCTTTTAACACACGATGGTCACCACGAGCGATAATATTTTTCCCATAGCGTGACCGAAGGTTATCAAGGGCGCTATCAAGTTTTTTTCTTTGATCTTCAATTTTTGGTTTAGATGTAGAAGCGGTTATATCCATAAGTGATAATTGAGTCGGGACGTCGTTTTCAAAGTTTGAAATACCAAGCCCAATGAGGCGTAAAGGTTTTTCTAAAGTAAGTTCATCCAAAAGTTTGCAAGCATTTTCATAAATAGTATCTGTGGAATCTGTTCTATAATTTAGAGATAGTTGACGAGTAAGCTGTTTAAAGTCGTTATATTTCACTTTTAGGCTGATGGTTCGTCCTCTATGTCCATGTCGCCTGATGCTTTCTCCTACGCGTTCCGCTTGCATCAGTAAATACTTTTTTAGCATTGCCTTGTCGCTTATATTTTCATGAAAGGTGGTTTCGGCGCTTTCGGACTTTCTATTAGTGAATGGTTCAACTTCTCTTGGATCAATACCGCTTGCACGCTCAAACAAAGCGATTCCGGATTTTCCGAAACGTTCTTGCCAAAATTCCTTGGGCAAGCGGATAACATCGGAACAGGTGTACATCCCAATTTTTTTTAATTCTTCTAAAAATTTTTTCCCAACACCGGGAATTTTTCCGATGGGCATAGGAGATAAAAAATCGTGTATGTCATTTTGGTTTATAATAAATAGACCATCGGGTTTTCTTTCATCAGAGGCAATTTTTGCAAGAAATTTTATGGGGGCAATCCCAACAGAACAAGTGAGGCCACCTGAAGCTTTGGCAATGGTTTCTTTAATTTTTGTACCGATTTCTTCAGGGCGTCCAAAAAGATTTTCAAGGCCTGTTGCATCAATATACGCCTCGTCAACAGAAGCCATTTCTACAATCGGGGATATATCAAAAAGGCTGTCACGAATTTTTCGAGACAACTCTAAGTAACGCTCCATGCGTGGGTAGACAAAAATACCGTGCGGACACTTGGCCTTTGCCATATAACTTGGCA
>CAYJHY010000291.1:0-2851 GCA_964369875.1 uncultured Mailhella sp. | reverse complement strand
AAAAAACTCTAACATCCATAAAAATCTAAGGACTATATATATGTTACTAAGTTTAAACTGGTTGCGCCAATTCGTGCCCTACCAAGGTACAGCACAAGAACTTGGGGATCGTTTGACCATGCTCGGCCTTGAGCTTGAAGAAATCAGTCGTCCCTTTGAAGGAATAAAAGAAATCACTATCGGCCGTGTGCTTACTTGTGAAGATCACCCCGACAGCGATCACTTGCATGTTTGTACAGTCGATCTCGGAGCTGCGGAACCTGTAGGCATTGTTTGCGGAGCGCCCAACGTTGCAGCCGGACAGCTTGTTCCCGTTGCCCCAGAAGGCAGTACTATGCCCGGCGGTTTTAAAATCAAAAAAACAAAACTCCGTGGCGTGCCCTCTTGCGGTATGATTTGTTCCGAGCGTGAACTTGGCCTCAGCGACGATCATGAAGGTATTTTTGTTTTGCCCGAAAACGACAGACACGGCAACCCTTTTCAAGTGGGCGCAAAATTTGTGGACGCTATGGAAATGGACACAGAAGTTTTGGACATCAGTATCACCCCTAACCGTGCGGACTGCCTTTCTGTTTTGGGTCTTGCGCGTATGGTGGCGGCGGCTTATGACTTGCCTCTCACCATGCCTGAGTGTGACATCAAAGAAGAAGGCGAAGATTGTTCTGCCGAATACAGCATTGAAATCCAAGATTCCACGTTTTGCCCCTCCTATACAGGCCGTGTGATTGAAAATTGTAAAATCGAAAAATCTCCTTACTGGATTCGCTATCGCTTAACTGCCGTTGGTATACGCCCCATTTCTAACGTGGTTGACGTAACCAACTATATTTTGATGGAACTTGGTCAGCCCCTTCACTCCTTTGATGCCGACACTTTGAAAGGCAAAAAAGTTATTGTGAAACGTGCCGACGAAGGGCAAAAGTTCACAACTCTCGACAGCCAAGAAAGAAGTCTCAAAAGCGGTGACGGCCTTATTTGTGACAGCGAAACCGCCATTGCCCTTGCAGGCGTCATGGGTGGACTTGACACAGAAATCACCGACGCTTCCACCAATGTTTTCTTGGAATGTGCCCTTTTTGAACCCGCAAGCATCAGAAAAACTGCACGTCGTCTTGGTCTTAGCAGTGATTCAAGCTATCGTTTTGAGCGTGGTGTCGACCAAGAAGGCATGGACTTTGCCAGAGACAGAGCCGCCTATCTTATCAATTACTACGCAGGCGGAAGTGTGCGTAAGGGCGTTTGCCGTCACGATCCCGTGCCTTTTACCGCCGCAAAAATTTCTTTCCGCCCATCTCGCCCCGAAGTGGTTCTCGGTGTTGCGTTCAGTGAAGACTTTTGTGAAAAAGTGCTTACAAATATCGGTTGCTCCGTGGAAAAAACAAGCCAAGACGAATGGACTGTTTCCGCCCCCGGTTGCCGTTATGACCTAAGACGTGAAGCGGACTTGGTAGAAGAAATTGCTATTTTCTACGGCATTGACCTCTTCCCTGCCACTTTGCCACGCCTTAGCCATAAGCTAGAAGATATTTCAAGACCTGAAAATCGTCACAGCCTTATTATGCGTGCCAAGCATTTTCTTGCAGGTCTCGGCCTCAACGAAGTTATCAACTACAGCTTTGTGGGCAATAAAGATTTGGATAACCTTAATCTTGCCACAGAAGACAGAGTACAAATCATCAATCCCCTTACCGCAGAACAAGATGTTCTCCGCACCCACCTTACAGCAGGTATGTTGCAAAGCGTGCGTCACAACATCGCCCACGGTGCACAAGGCTTGCGCCTTTTTGAAATCGCCCACAGCTTCCACAAGGACAGCGACAGCGACACCACCGTGCGTGAACACTTACATCTCGTTTTAGCCCTTTACGGCAATCGTTACGACAAAGCATGGGCAAACGGTGAAGAAGAAGTGGATTATTCCGATCTTCGCGGTCAAGTGGATCATTTCTTTACCTCTTTCTTGCGTCTTGATGCGCCGAAAGTTGCCAAGCTCGACGATCACGCCTATCTCGCACCCGCCATTGAACTCACCACTCAAGACGGTACCGTTGTGGGTGTTATGGGTCGTGTAAAAGCAAATATCGCTCAAGAATATTACGCTAAAAAAGCGGTTTGGGTTGCAGACTTGGCTCTCGACACCTTGTCAGCTCTTGCGCAAGGAAAAATTCCAAGCTTCACTCCCCTTGCCATCTATCCTCCTGTGCGCCGTGACATCACCTTTATTTGTCCCCTAAACCTACAGGTGGAAGCAGTGCTTGAAGCCATCGGCAAAGCAAGCACAAGCGCAAAATGCAAACACTTCAAAGCCGTTGAGTTGCGTGACATCTATCTTCCAAAAGATAAAGAAGAACGCAACCTTACTTTCCGCCTCACCTTCCAGTCAAACGACAAAACCTTGGAAGACAAAGATGTGGACAAAGAAAGAGAAAAAATCACCGACGCTGTGGTTAAAAGTTTAGAAGTGAGAATTTAGTGAAGAGGATTTAATTGAGGGGAAAACCCTATTTTTGGTGTCAAAAATAAGGTTTCCCCCTCAAACTCCCCCTTCCTGAAAAACCAATATTTTGAGCTGTTTTTTGAGGTATTTCAATACTTCAATATACAGCTTTTTTTGTACCCAAGACACGGTAACCTTAAAAACTTCACCCAAACGCAGTAAGTGAGAAGTAGATGACGCAATGTATCGCATAAAAAAATGAAAGAGCACATACGCAACTACTTACTATGAGCCCCGAAGTGAGGAACGAACAAGAGGCGAACAGGGAAAGCGAGGGCTCAGGATTTTAGTACGGAAAAAAACGAACGGACAAGTTCGCCCTTAAGCTGAACGGAGTGAAGCAAACGGCGAACG
>CAYJHY010000290.1:0-2852 GCA_964369875.1 uncultured Mailhella sp. | reverse complement strand
CTATACTATGGATTTCACAAACTTTTTGCAACCAAAGAAGCCATTGCTATTTCTAAAGAAAACATTGTGGAAGTGGATGCCAAAAAAGAACGTGCTTCCACCGATAAAGCTCAAGGTGTAATGGTTCCTCTTGTAAAGAGTGAAGCCTATGAAGGCGCTCCCCATATGGTGTTTCCTCCTGTGGCTTACGTCAGCGCAAATAAAAAATATAGCCTTTTCCTCGAGGCGGACGGTTTTGGCATCTTGAAAAAAGATGGCAAGGCGCAAAGTGTACATTGGCATTTGGTGGACAGAAACCATACCATAGAAGTTTTGCGCACTGCCCAAGAACCTCTTTTTGTTTCGATTGCTTCACAAAACGAATTGACCATACAACATATAGATGGCTACTCTTCTCTTCGCTTGATAAAAGATAATGATCTTTTCAAGCAAGAAAGTCTTATGATGACAGGACGCTATGTCGAAATGGGGAATAAAGGATATTTTACCGACTGCGATTCTCAGAAGGAATTTGTAATTGATTTTGCCGAAAATCCCGAGTTGCATAAAGCCTTTATGGCAGCCGATGAAAAAGCGGGGATTGCCTCTGTGGAAGCGCTTATTTCTCGACAAGACGGTGGAATACAAATGCAAACGAAAAACTTTAAACAGTTTGACAGCGAAATGAAATGTGAAGATAATTTCCAAAATACAGGGCTTGGCGAAACCTATTGGCGCTTGATTGAAATGAATGAAAAGCCTGTGGAAGCCTATGAAAATCAAGCCGAACCGCATATGATCATCAAAGATAATCAAGCTGTCGGTTCCGATGGTTGTAATAATTATTTCATTCCTGTGTCTATCGAAAATGAAAAAATTGATTTTGGACAAGGGGGAAGCACCCTAAAAATGTGTCCCAAGGGTGAAGAGCAAGCAAGAGAATATTTACGTAGCCTTGAAACCATTAAAACTTGGGATATTCAAGGTTCTATGCTAAACCTAAGCGACGAAAACGGAAAAAAACTTCGTTTTGAAGCGGTTTATTTCTAAAGGAGTTTTTATGACTACAGCGATTCCAAACGCACTTACCATTGCAGGCTCTGACAGCGGTGGTGGGGCAGGCATACAAGCCGACCTCAAAACCTTTGCTACTCTCGGGGTCTACGGCACCAGTGTAATTACCGCGCTCACCGCACAAAGCGGACTTGGTGTACGAGGTATTCACGCCCCCGATGCGGACTTTGTGGCTTTGCAATTACAGACCGTTATGGAAGATTTCCCTCTGAATGGTGCGAAAACAGGCATGCTTTTCAGCGCAGAAATTATTCATGCTGTAGCAAAACTTCTTGAACACAAAACTTTTCCTTTGGTGGTCGATCCTGTTTGTGTCAGTACGAGTGGGCATGCTCTTATTCAAGACGAGGCCATTCAAATGATGAAGGAAAAACTCTTTCCTTTAGCAGATCTTGTTACCCCAAATCGTCCCGAAACGGAAGTGTTGACAGGGGTGAAGCTTATCAATGAAGCAGCAGTGCAAAAAGCCGCCGACATATTGATGGACATGGGTGCAAAAGCTGTACTTATTAAAGGCGGTCACGACAATACCAATCCGATTACCGTCACCGACTGGTTTAAAGATAGCCCCGAAAACGCCATACCTCTTCAACAAGCTCGCATTGAAACAGAAAACAGTCACGGCACAGGTTGCACCTTGTCCGCCGCAATTGCCGCAAACCTTGCGCACAAGCTTCCTTTGCGAGTCGCTATCACCAAAGCTCAAGCCTATCTCAATTGTGCTTTACGTCATAGCTATGCTCCCGGTAAAGGCCTTGGGCCTGTTCATCACTTAGCTACGTTATCGTAGGTTTTATAGACTCTTTCTTGGGAGGGGGAGAACCTATTTTTTGAAGCCCCTTGAAATGACGCTAAATTTCGCTTTGCTCAATATTAGCTGGGCGTTCTCCCCCTCCCAAACCCTCCCCCTCTCCACAAAAAACTTTAATATTAAAAGTTCTATTTTTTATTAAATAGGTATATTTTTACAAGTCAAAGGTTTTTGAAGGGATTTTGAGGCAGAATTCCCAACCATGTTGAGTAAAACAAAACTGGCGTCAGTGGTTAGGTAAAAAATCCCCCAAAACTCAAGTTTAAAGAAAATGCTATTAAAACAAAAAGGAGACAATGATGAGTTATAATGTGGTTTTTCATGTGGATTTGGCAGACGAAAAGATTTTGAACTTGGCTTTGAGCAATATTCAAAATTTCTATAACGCCCCTCAAAGTCAAGGCGCCGAAGTGGTACTCTTGGCTAACGGTCCCGCAGTCACCTTGTTCAAAAAAGAGTGCGCTCCCGCCGCCCTTGCCGATGTGCAAGCCAAAGGGACAAAAGTTCGCCTTTGTCAAAACGCCATCAATAAATTTGAAGTAGCACAAGAAATGCTTGCAGATAACATCAGCATCGTTCCCGCCGGCATTATAGAGCTTATCGACAGACAAAATGAAGGCTTTTCGTATATCAAACCGTAGTTTTTAATTTTTTGTTTTTCTTTGGTTTAGTTTTTTGGGGGAAATGATTTCCCCCAAACCCCCTCAAAACGCCCACGTTCTATACTTTCGTATAGAACGTGGGCGCTTTTTTGGGCTTTATGATAATATAGTGTTTCTTACGTAAAGAGCTCTACATAATTACAAACCTAGTTATAAATACTGAACTTTTTTCAAAATTCAGACTTCGTAGCAAAATAAAATTTATGCAGAGAAAAACACAAGAATCAATCACTTGACGACAAAAGCGTGGTATTGACTATTCTTGTTTCGCTCGCACTGCGTGGCTCTGCATATCCTATGCAGATTTTGTAAACAAAGAGAAGCTT
>CAYJHY010000289.1:0-2856 GCA_964369875.1 uncultured Mailhella sp. | reverse complement strand
ATCAAACGTTATGAATATATAGATAAAATGGTAAAAGAAGTTGAAATACGTAAAACTGCGAGCAGTAAACAAACGTTACAAGATTCCATCGACCGTATTGTAGCAAACAGATTTCTTGGTATTCCTATTTTTGTGGCTGTTATGTGGTGTGTTTTCTATATTTCTCAAACAACACTCGGAACAATGATTGCCGATTATTTGGTGGGATACATTGACATGTTTTACGAATGGGTAGCCGCACAACTTGGTGAAAACGCTTCACCGCTTGTGGCAGCACTCATTTTAGACGGCATCATTGGCGGTGTCGGTGCTGTTGTAGGTTTTCTACCTCTTATCATGGTTATGTTCTTCTTGCTTGCTCTTTTGGAAGATTGTGGCTACATGGCAAGAGTGGCCGTTGTAATGGATAGATATATGAAAGTTGTCGGCCTTTCGGGTAAATCTATTATTCCTATGATTATTGGTACAGGTTGTGCCATCCCTGGAATTATGGCAACAAGAACCATTAAAAACGAACGCCAAAGAAGAACAACTGCTATGCTTACGCCGTTTATGCCTTGCGGTGCAAAACTTCCTGTTATTGCTCTTTTTGCAGGTGTGTTTTTTGTGGGCAACCCTTGGGTGGGAACATTAATGTATTTTATGGGAATTTTTCTTGTTGTTCTTGGGGCATATCTTGTTATGCTTATTACCGGTCAAAGATATGCTCGCTCATTCTTTATTATGGAATTGCCCGAGTATCAATTTCCAAATTTTTGGCGCGCAACCATTTCCATGCTTTCACGCGGTAAGGCATTTATTATAAAAGCAGCAACAATCATTCTTATATGTAACGCTATGATCCAAATTATGCAAACATTTGATTGGTCATTCAGTGTTGTTGCAGAAGGCGCAGAAGATTCTAGTATTTTAGCATCACTTGCAAGTCCATTCGCATTAATTCTTATTCCCTTGGGCTTTGGAACATGGCAACTTGCCGCGGCCGCAATTACAGGTTTTATTGCTAAAGAAAACATTGTCGGTACATTAGCTGTTGTTTATGGCATTACAAATTTTATCGACACTGAAGAATTAGCATTGATTGAAGGTGCTTCAAATGTTGCTCAAGTTATGGGCTTATCACAAGTTGCCGCTTTAGCCTATTTGATGTTCAATTTATTTACCCCTCCTTGCTTTGCGGCAATCGGTGCCATGAATGCTGAAATGGAAAACAAAAAATGGTTATTTGCTGGAATTGGTTTACAGTTTGCAACAGCTTTCGTTATTTCTTTTCTCGTGTATCAAATAGGTTCATTTATATTGTATGGCGCTGTCGGAACAGGTTTTGTTGTGGGACTTTTCATTGTTATCGCATTACTTTTTACCCTTGTATACCTTGTAAAAAAAGGTAATGAAGAATCAAACAAAATTTATCATAGCACAGCAAAATAACATTACTCACCTTATTCCAATTTGCTTATTCTTGGGAGGGGAAAAACCTTTTTTGTGAACAAAAAAGCGTTTTTCCCCTCCCAAACCCTGAACCTTTTTCTAAAAAAAACTTTAATAGGGAGATGTTAAGTTCAATAAAAACTTGTTTCTTATTATATCACACTTTTAATTTTATGGTAAATTGGAATGACATGTCCGAATCAGTTTCAATTAATACTAAAACTGCTTCGGAAGAAAATTATATTCTAAAAACATTCATTAATAAAAAATTTAACTATAGGAAGCTTGACAAAACTTTAGATGAATTTTAAAAGAACGGAATAATAAAAACTAACTATTGCGTAATGTTTTATGTGGCTTCATTGTGCAATAAATAAATTTACGAAAGGTATGTATGCAAATGACTAGCTCTAACGTTACAATATTAGCTCAAGGCGAAATAAATAAAGTATATCTCATTAAAGAAATTAATACGCAAGGCGACAAAGAAATGGAAGCTTTTCTTTTTTCACTTGGCTGTTATGCGGGACAAACTATTACTATTATTTCTATGCTTCATAAAAATTATCTCGTAAATATTAAAGATGCACGTTACAGCATTGATGAAGATTTGGCCAGAGCCATTATAGTATAAATTGATGTGTATTTACATTGTCATTCCAGTAGTTATCCATACGCTGGAAAAGTCCCGTAATGCTTAGTTTCTCTTCGCAAGCGTAGACCAAGTTACCCCCCCCCCTCCTTTATCGTTACCAAATACAAAGCGAAAGCCCTCTTTTACGCCTGTAGGCGTAAACCTCACTGTCACATCAAAGCCCCAATAATTGCCATAATAAACATTTTTATTACGGTACATCATCGCCTCTTTGCGCTCTCCGCAGAACGGTTTTTCAGCTCCTCTTCATCGTCATTTGTCAGGCGTCGCACCCCGTCGACGATAAGCTCTGCTTTGACTTTTTCCTTGCCGTTATCAAGGATTTTTCGGGTGTTTTTATCCAGAAGTTGCGTATTTTCAAGATATTTTTTTCGAACTCTTGCATGCGATTATCAGCCTATTGCAAGTATTTAAACCTGTTTTCAAGCCTGTGTTTTGAGCGATTATGTTGTGCAAAAAGGGCTTCAAACTTACGCTTTTCTGCGTTTAAATTCATTTCGTGCAAGATAAACGGATTAAGATACGAGAAGGGGCTACCGCTTTCATAATGTTCCGATTATTATGACTGTGCGCTTGCGTAAAAATACATAAGAGAAAAATTTGCAAATTTAGTTTGTATCAAGTAAACCATATGTAATGATTACTTATACAAAACGTGAATCTAATTTGAGGGGGTTTGGGGGAAATCATTACCCCCAAAAAAAGAAAAATAAACAAATTATATAGATATAATTTATACAACAACAGGAGTGAAAAAATGTTAATTCATA
>CAYJHY010000288.1:0-2857 GCA_964369875.1 uncultured Mailhella sp. | reverse complement strand
GGGGAGGGAAAAACGCTTTTTTGTTCACAAAAAAGGTTTTTCCCTCCCCCAACAAACCAAAAAAACAAGCCCCCAAAAACTACTTTCTAATAATCTTCAGAAGTTCTTCTGTTTTTTCTTGCATAAGCTTTGTGTTTGCTTTGCTTTCCACATTGAGTCGCAGAACGGGTTCGGTGTTTGAACCACGCACGTTAAAGCGCCAGTCCCCGAAGTCCATGGAAAGACCGTCGGTATGGGAGATGTTTTGCGCTTTATCTTTATAGGTTGCTTGGATTTCTGCAAGAACATCGGCAACACTTTGCACTTTGGAATTTATTTCACCGCTACAAGGGAAAGCGGCCAAGCGTTCTTTAACAAGGTCTGCAAGGGAGAGCTTGCTTTGTGAAAGAAGCTGAGCAACGAGGAGCCAAGGGAGCATGCCCGAATCGCAATAGGCAAAGTTTTTGAAGTAGTGGTGAGCACTCATTTCACCGCCATAAATGGCGTCTTCTTTGCGCATGCGTTCTTTAATAAAGGCGTGCCCTGTCTTTGATTCCACACAAATTCCATTATTTTTTTCTACAAGATCTTGAGTGTTCCAAACAAGCCTTGGATCGTGAATGATTTTGGACTGAGGGTTATTTTTGAGCAAAGCGGCGGCGATCATACCCACAACATAATAGCCTTCAAGGAAGTTACCGTCTGCATCATAGAAGAAACAGCGGTCAAAGTCACCATCCCATGCTATACCGAAATCGGCTTTATGCTCACGAACGGCTTCGGCTGTTTTGGCACGCATTTCAGGAAGAATGGGGTTTGGAATACCGTTAGGAAAGGTTCCGTCCGGTTCTTCATGGAGAGTGATAAATTTGAAAGGCAAACGCTCGGCAAGAGCTTTGAGGGCAAGACCTGCACAACCGTTACCGGGGTCGGCAACGATGGTGAAAGGTTCTAGACAAGAAATGTCTACGTTGCTAAGCATATTTTCAACGTATTGATCACGATAACTTCTTTCGGCAAATGTTCCGATTTTCTCGGACGGGATATCTTGACCTTTGGCGATACGATCTTTGAGGGCTAAAAGTCCGCTGTCACCACTGACGGGCACAGCGCCTTTGCGTACAAATTTCATACCATTTTCATCGGCGGGGTTGTGACTGCCTGTCACCATAATTCCGCCATCAAACGCAAGACCGTTTTCTTTGACAAAGCCTGTGGCGTGATAAATTTCTTCGGTTCCGCAAAGGCCGATACCGATAACATTGGTGCCTGCATTTTGGAGACCTGTGGCCAAAGCTTGATAAAGCTCGAGAGAAGACAAACGAGCATCATAACCGATAACCACGTTTTTGGTGTCGAATTCTTGCGCAAAAGCAAAGCCGATTTCACGGGCAAGCTCAGGGCTGAGAGAAGAAGGGACTTTACCTCTGATATCATACGCTTTAAAACAATCTAAATTCATACAATTTTCCTTTTATACAAGATGGAGTAAAAACAAATAATACATTAATGAGGCAATTTGAAAGTCATATATAATCAGATAGTGCCGTCAAATTTATTTTTTGATGCAAACCAAAACATTTTATTTAACGACACTATTTGAATGAAAAAATGTTGTTAGTCTCGCTATTGAGCGACTAAACGCATACATTTCCATAATGATATTTATTTTACTTAGTTAAAACAAAAGTATACTTTACGCATTCACTTTCAGGCATAAGATAAGTAATTGCTTTTTCAGGAAAGGGGGAGTTTGAGGGGGAAAACCTTATTTTTGGCTCAAAAATAGGGTTTTCCCCCTCAAAAATCAATAGATATTAATGTTTATTGTTTACTGTTCACTGCCGTGACATTTTTTGAATTTTTTACCGCTTCCGCAGGGGCAAGGATCGTTGCGTCCCACTTTGGTGTCAGAGGAAAGCCCTGTTGGCGCACCGCCAAGAGCATCTGAACCTTGGATGTTTTCTGTGCCTACGGTGTCTTTGTGGTGCAAGCCAAGAGCTTGTTCGGCTTGGTCGACGGCTTCGGCTTGAACATTTTCAGGTTGCTCGACAGCTTCAGTGACAATTTCGGCATTTGCTTCAACAGCTTGAGGAGCTTCCATTTCCTGTGGATTTGCCTCAGATGTCATGTTTTGAGCGTCCGCAAGGGGTGCCATTTCTTGTTCGTTTGGAACAGGGTTTTGAGGAGGATTTTCTTCCTCTTTTCTTTGAATACGAACCTTAGTGAGGGCACGCAAAGCGCCTTCTTTTATGCTGTAAAGCATATCTTGGAACATATTAAAGCCTTCGCGTTGGTATTCAAGCTTGGGATCTCTTTGTCCGTAACCGCGAAGTCCGATACCTTCACGCAAATGATCCATACTGCGCAAGTGGTCTTTCCAAGAGCGGTCGAGTTCTTCCAAGAGGAAATAACGCAACACGTCTTCATAGAGTTCAGGAGCACTTTCTTTAAGTTCGGTTAAGATTTTTTGTAAAAGCTCTAGGCTTTCTTCTTTACTTGGAAGATTGGCAGGATTTTCCAAAAGCTCGGGCAGAACCCTTTCCAAGGTAAACACATCGAGAAGACGAGAACCGGCGGCATGACGGTTTTCTTCGTTATTCAATTCTTTATCTTCGAGGGGTGCATAGATATTTTCTACAACATCACCCGCAAACTCCATTACAATCGGCTCAAATTCAGCTTCAAATATGAGTTCACGACGAAGATCGTAAATAACGGTACGTTGCTGATTCATAACGTTGTCATAATCAAGCAAGGTTTTACGGATTTCAAAGTTATGAGCTTCCACTCTTTTTTGTGCATTTTCGATGGCCTTTGAAACCATGCGGTTTTCAATGGGTTCACCGTCGTCCATGCCCAATCTTTGCATAAGGTT
>CAYJHY010000287.1:0-2857 GCA_964369875.1 uncultured Mailhella sp. | reverse complement strand
AAACACGCAAGAAGCATTCGGGGACTTGTCAATAATTTCAACCGCCAATACATGCATTAATTTGCATTAAAAAGCGCAATTCGCTCTGATGTGTTGTCATCTGTTTCATGACACCTATGATAAAAATACCCTTAAGGAACAGCTTGCTTATCTCTTATAAATAAATTTTATAGAATTTATAGAGAACGCTTGCAAGGGGAAAAAAATTTTGGTATAAAGAACTTATGGAACTTTTAGATCTCTTAGAAGAAAGAATACAGACGCTCATTGCAGAAGTGCAAGCTTTGCGTCAGGATAATGCGTCCATGGCTGCAGACGTGCAAACTTTGCGTCAGGACAATGCGTCCATGAAGGAAGAACTTGCTTCTTCTCTCGTGAAGATTGAACAACTTGAAACCAAGGAAATTGAGCTTCTTCTTACAAAAGAAAGTGTAGAAGAAACTCAAAATAAAATCCAAACTCTTATTCAGACAGTTCAAGATACTATGCAAAACTAGGTTGCTTTATGCAGGAATACTTTCTTAATGCCTTTGATTTGGTCAATCTTTCGTTTAGAACTGAGGTTGGTCAAGAAAGAGTTAATGAAGCTCATGCCTATGCACAACACTTGTACGAATCATTAAAAGTTCATGGCGGTAATTTAACTGGAGAAAGATTACTGGCAATATTACTTTTAGGTATTACTGATGATTTATTACAACAAAAGAAAAATAATGTTCTAGAAAAGGAAACGTTATTGAATTTGTTAAAACAAATAGATGAAACTGTTTCTCTTACCTCACCAAATATTCTGCCAAATTCAACGGCAGACAATATAAGTAGGAGTAACTAACTTAGTTTTCCTGAGATGTTCGTGGCTCAATCCATGGTGCCGGCCGAACAAGCGATGATAGGAGGCTTAACGTCAAAATGGTGTGCAAACCTTTTCCGTAAAGGGAGCCTAAAGTTTTGCTAGAGCCACCACCCTGGTAAGCCAGGTCACGTGCCCTTATTGTTCTACGGCATCTCGGGGATTCCCAAACTACGTTAATATAAACAGAAATCCAAAGACACCTAAATGTTCACGCCGGTCAAGCTTTTCCAGCTTGATATTTTTTTTAATTGGCAAATCTAACGGGGACATATATGGACAGTCTTTATTTTGCATTAAGTATTTTAATTGCGGTATTTTTTGGAGTCGGCTCAGGTTGTTGGTTTCAAAACAGACTCAATACAAAGCGTGTCGGTGACGCTAAAGATTTGGCAGACAGAATTATTGAGGAAGCTCGAAAAGAAGCGTCTGCTCAAAAAAAAGAACTTCTCATACAAAGCCAAGACGAACTCTTTCAACAAAAGAAAGAAATGGAAATGGAATTTCGCGAACAAGAGAAAGAAATTAAATCTCGTGAACGCAAACTCCAAGACTTGACAGAACGTCTGGATGAAAAAATTGAACGTGTAACGACAAAAGAAGAAGAAGTTCTGATGCTCGAAAAAGAGCAAGCCCATAAAGAACGCCAACTTTCAGAGAAAGAACTCGAATTGAAAGCACTTATGGACGAACAAGAACAACGCCTACAAGAGGTTTCAGGGCTGACTGCCGAAGAAGCCAAAGAACGCTTGCTTCGCGAAGTGGAAACAAAGACACGTCATGAAGCCGCGCATATTGTTAGGATCATTGAAACCGAAGCCAAAGAAACTGCTGACAGAAAAGCCAAAGAAATCATTGCCGGTGCTATCCAACGTTACGCAGGCGACTATGTCGGCGAACAAACCGTAACCGCTGTTCAGCTTCCAAGTGAAGAAATGAAAGGGCGTATTATCGGTCGTGAAGGTCGTAATATCCGAGCCATTGAAGCCGCTACCGGTGTTGATCTTATTATTGATGACACACCTGAAACCGTCATTTTATCCGCTTACAGCCCTATTCGTCGTCAAGTAGCCCGCATGGCACTTGAACGCCTAATTCAAGATGGTCGTATCCACCCTGCACGCATTGAAGACATTGTGCTTAAATGCGAACAAGAACTCGATATTCAAGTGCGTGAAGTAGGTGAACAAGCAACTTTTGACGCCAATGTACATGGCATCCATGCCGAAATTGTTCGTATATTGGGACAACTCAAATACCGTACCAGCTTTACGCAAAATGTATTGCAACACTCCCTTGAAGTGTCTGCACTCTGTGGTATGATGGCCGCGGAGCTTGGCATGGATATCAAAAAAGCCAAACGCGCAGGCTTGTTACATGACATAGGAAAAGCCGTTGACCATGAAGTTGAAGGCTCACATGCCCTTATAGGTGCAGATATTGCAAAGAAATACGGCGAAAATAAAGACATTATCCATGCCATAGCCGCCCACCATGAAGACGTTATGCCGGAAAGCGCGTTAGCTGTTTTGGTTCAAGCAGCCGACTCTTTGTCAGCCGCTCGTCCCGGTGCTCGAAAAGAACTTATGGAAAGTTATGTCAAACGCCTTGAAGAGCTTGAAAGTATTGCTACCGATTTTGACGGTGTGTCAAAAGCCTTTGCTATTCAAGCAGGCCGAGAGCTGAGAGTTATGGTCAACTCTGAAAATATTGATGACGATACCGCACATATGCTCTGTAAAGACATTGCCGGCAAAATCGAAGACTCTCTCACCTACCCCGGCCAAATTCGTGTGACGGTCATAAGGGAACGTCGCGCGGTTTCTTACGCCCGCTAAGCTGTGATTTTGAAAGGACTCTAAAGATGAACATAGATTTTAAACCTGACTTTGAAAAATGTCATGGACTTGTAACTGTGGTGACACAAGATGTTAATAGCGGTGAAGTTATTATGCTTGCCTATATGAACGAAGAAGCTTTTAATAAAACTCTTGAAACAAAAGAGGC